>NZ_JBSJYT010000009.1:0-71114 GCF_053711055.1 Ligilactobacillus sp. LYQ135
AATCTTATCGGCAATCACTTCTCCCTGTTTAACCGTATATTTATCTGCTCGGGGTAAAGTTTTACTTTCCTGACGCTGATCCGCTAACGCTTGAGCTAAACTAGCATCGTAGTGATAATTACGAAACCTTTTGGGCAACTTACGTTGCTTCGTGGAATGATAATCTTGAAAATGTTGCACTCGCCGAATTTCACGGTTAATCGTCCATTCTGGACGATTAACCGTGAAATTCGGGCAATTTCTGCCATATTATGAAGTGTGCTTGATTCCAAAGGACATCAATTTGACATCGTTCATAGTAAGTCAACGGGTGATAAAAATGCGGGTTAGCGTGAATCAACATGTATTCGGTCAACGGATCGTAATGAGCATTCAAATTCAAACACCTTGCTTTCTAATAAATTCAAAAACCAACTTCAATAATTAATAACGATAAAATTATTGATTATTATAAAAAAGCGGTTATTTAAAATCAATCGTATCTAGCAAAGTTTGTTGGTTAATATCATCTAAGCCCAAATAAGTTAAAGCCCTTTTTTCACTAGTATAATTTAGTAACTTCATTACAAAAGCAATATTATGATGTGTTTGTTGATAAATTTGATAAGCGCCCGTTTTACGCATGGTATCCGTACCTAAATAATCTAAATTTAATAAATTACCGATTTTTTGCATAATTTTATAATACTGATGTGGACTTAAAGGTTTTTGTTGATTTTGCATGGAAGGAAATAACCACGTTGAATTAATCTGACGAGTTTCACGCCAAAGGCGGTAGCGGACTAAATCAACTTCAAGCGGATCTAAATATAGCGCAGTTGATGAATCCAAATAAGCATTCAATTTAACCTTGCCTTGTTCATCAAAAACGTCATGATAACGTAAATTAAGGACATCAGATACTCTCAATAAGGTAACTTTACCAACTTGAAAAATAATATAGTTACGCATTCCATACTGAAATTTATCTAATAAAGTATCTTCAATTTGTTTTAAAGTTTGTTTATCTTTAATTGGTAATACCTTTGTTCTCTTCATAAAATAACTTCCTCATAAATTTTTCTAAAAAAAATCGCATCAATTTTGATGCGATTAATGAAAGCCACTGATAAATAAAGGAATTAAATTTCTCTTAACATTATATTTAGCACATATTAGTCTAACTAAAATATCAAAAGAAATATTCAATTTAAAATAAAACTATCATTACTAGATTTCTTCTTTTAACTCTTTATAAACGTCTTCAAAACTAACGACTTTATATTTATATTGTACAGTGTCCATATTCACTGAATCATCATCTAGACAGAATAAATCTAATTGTTCCGTTTTATTTTGGTTTCCATACAACGGTTCATCTTCTCCACTTATTATTGAATCAAAAGTATACTCAATCCGGCTAATTTTTTTAACTCCATATTTTTCAGGAAGTTGTTTCCATTCACTAAATATTATCGGTGAACCATCCTTTTTTTTCCGTGTTAATGTGTCGCCTTGTACCATGTTAGATTCAATAATCACTTGTGCGCTTTTTAGAACCTTTTTATTATAGTTTTTATTAAATTTCTTTACATCACTCTGATATATATTTTTAAAAGTGGACATCATATTTATTCTAAGATGCCTCAAATTATCTGAGAGTAATTCAATACCGTATAAAGAAGATATTGCTAATAATGTATTGTAATCGTAGTCTTTAATATTATCGCTTTTTTTATAAGCAACATCCATTTTTCTTTTTAATAATTCAATCAAAAATGCTCCTTCACCAGCAGCCGGTTCTAAAAAAGTAGCAGATAAATTATTAATTTTTTCCTGAACTTCTGGTTGATTTAACATTAAATTTACAGTTGATAGTGGAGTAAAAACTTCACCATGTTTTTTCACTCTTTTATCAGATTTACTAAATTTCACCACTAGCGCATCTCCTGCACATTTTTTTCAATAAAATCTATTTCCTTATCAGATAAATTATATTTTTTATACAATTGATTATCAATTTCTTTAATAGATTTTTCCCAATTAATATCTGATTTTTCTGAAAAATTCTGCTTTGGCACTAATTTCCAACTTGTTGCACCATTTCTTGGAGTTACCTTTAATATGCCTAATATTCCTCTTGAAAATTTAGTTTTAATATACTTAAGTGCATTTTTAGCTTCAGATTTTGTAGAAAATGCTCCAACACTAATAAATGTAGCAGTATGACCTGTTTTAGGACCTGCAATAAATGGCTTTGTTATTTTCTCTCCAAATTTTCCGCTACCATTCGCACCTGGCATTAAAATTTTATAACTCATTAAATTATCATGTTTTCTAATATATTTAGGATCTATGAATTTTTCAACTCGCTCATTATTTTCTCTTCCATATATACCAATAAGATCTTTGCTATTAATATTATTTTCATTTATAAAAATCTCAGGTAATATAGAAAATATATTAGAGCTAACATCCTTTTCATGCCCTTTACTTGTTTTTTCAGTCACTTTAGGAAAGTCCTTTAGTAAAACATCACTAAAATGATATGAATCTTTAGAATATATAATGCTACTCATTGAATCTTGAAATTTTATATCATAAAACTGTTGAGCTAATTTATTCAATTCGGCATATTTTGTAAAAATTTTTATCTTACCATAATTTTCATTTTTATTGAAAAGTGAAATAACTACTCCCCCTTTTATATCAGTATTAGGAAAAATATTTTTGCTCTCAGCTTCATATTTTATAACCTTAAAATGAGGATTATTTAACATCTTTTCGTTCCATTTTTTTGGTGTACTACCAGCATTAAATAAAAATCTAGCAGGTGTTATTAATACCGAAATATCTGCCAATGAATATGCCAAATTCATAAATAAATTATAAATCGGTTTAGCATAGGAATCATTTGCACCATAGCTATTATCCTGATATGGCGGATTTCCAACTACTACATCAAACTTCATTACATTAAATTCCTCTTTTACTCTTCTTACTTCATTTTCTATGTCATTTTTTGAATCATCAATAATATTTTCAATATATTTAATATTTGTGGAATAGTTCTTAAATCCACATAATGTTCTTTCAGTAATCGTTTTTGCCATAGGAGTCTTGGCAATAACGTAAATATTTTTTTCTAATATTGATTTCCAAATGCGTTGCTCATCTTCTAAACTAAATTTTCCAGCAGTATATTCATTTAATTTTTCAAACTCCTTGTGATAAAAAGAAGTCGCCATATACAATGGATATAATCCTGTTTTAGAATTAATTTCTAAAATTTTACGGCTATCTTCAAAGACGTTATCTGTTAATTCATTTTGAATCCAGTGCATTGCATTCTTACCATCTACCGTTGTCTTATCAAACTTATCATCAAAAAACGATAATCCCCCAACAGTTTTACCCAGTTGCATATTTACAACTTTCCAAGGAGTTAAAACGGTTTCCTTATCTGGATTTTTAAATGTACTAAAAATTTCAGCAATTTTTTCTGTCCGCATTTCTGGATCAAGATTATCATATGCTTTAACTTTATTTCGAATAATATGTCCCGCTTCGATAAATACTTCAGTGTCATAGTATTTAATAAATTTTCTAAATAAACCCTTTGTTACTCCCTTAGGCATGAATTCTTTCCAAGACTCGTCATCGACTTTTTCTAAAAAAGAATTAATGTCAATATCCTTATCAACATCTAAATCCATTCCATAAATCATTAAAGGAATTCGGATAGAAACAGATCTTAAGATAGAAATCATCGTTTTTTTCTGTTTCTTTAATTCGTTAACTTTATCTATAACTGCTTGTTCTTCTGGAGTTCGATCTTTCTTTTGCTTTTTTCTTGCTTTTTCTGAATCGTCATACTCTTCATCTGTTAGATTTTGATTATTTATCTGAATTTCAACTGGCTTCTTTTCTTTTTTTGTTGTTCCAACGATTGCTTTTAAATTGTTAAAATCATTTAAATCAACATCATCTAACATTAAAAGCTCGTCACTATAAATTGAATCATCATCAAAGCCTGTTTTAACCGCTTTTTCAGCATATACTCTCTTTAACTTTGTAAGCAGACTATCCACATTATATGGCTTCATTCCTTGACCTTGTTCGCCAATAATCGGTAAGAAATTTAATAATTTCTTCATTTCTTTTTCTTGAACGCTACTGTTACGTTTACCTACACCAGTGTTTAAATTAGCTGATTCTGACATAATTTTTAAAGCTCGATCTGGCGCAAAATCAAAAATGTAAGCATTAGTTTTTCTACCAAATTTTTCATCTGAATATGGTGTTTGTGCTCTAAATGCAGCCTGTAAATAAGCCATTGGACTACTTGTATTAGATAAGAAAATGACGGCAGTCCATGGTTTTACAGTCACCCCTGTGGTTAACTTTCTAACTGTTAAAGTGATCGTCTTAGTTGACGATGGATCGTCTGTAATAACATCTTTTACTCGTTGAACATCATTTGCATTAGATTGCAAAGATTCATCATCAGCTCTACCATCATCTACAATATTAATGATTTTATAATTTTTAAAAACTTTATGATCCTGCATCAAATCTTTTAAAGCTCTTGCTGAAGCAACACTTGGAAGTAACCATAATGTATGGCGTAATTCATTTCTAAATTTTTCTGTTGAAAATGGATAATTAGTTCTACTATCTGGCGTAGTAATATTGTCTAAAAATTTTTTTACATTATGCTCATAAATAAATCTTCCAGTATTTTTATCAACTTTAAAGAACTCCATAAAATTAAAAGATTTATCTTCAATATTAATAAAGTGGGTATCATTAAAATATTTATTCATTTCAAAAGTGTACATTGAAACTTTTGGAATATCTTCATATGGATTTGTTTCATTGGGATGATCTTTATCCCACGAATACTTGGCACTTTGTTCCATAACATAGTCCCAAGTGTAAACTTCATCTTCATCATAATTATCTAAGATATTAAATGGAGTTCCCGATAATTGAAGGCATTTTGTATGATTTTTCCTAACTTTTTTTAAAACATTTTGAGCCAAACTAGTTTGCGTTCCCTCGTGCGCCTCATCAATAATAACTAAATCCCAGTTAATTTTAGCAATTAACTCATTTTTATCACCAACTTTTCCGCCAAAAATTTTAGAACCACGCAAATCCTGAATACTTGCAAAATAAATATATGGTTTTTCTGAATTAACTAAATTTTCAATTGACTCTCCCTTATTTTTTGATCCGTAATAATATCCTTCTTTAGAAAGCTCCATTTTATTAAAATCTTCAAACCAACTATCATCTACAACTGGTCGATGAGTCATGATAAGGACTTTGTTATACTTTTCTTCTTTTATTAATTCTAATGCCGTTAATGTTTTTCCAAAACGCATTTTTGCATTCCATAACATATCATTTTTATTTTTAAATGTATTTATGGTTTTTTTGATAGCTTCTTCTTGCTCTGGTCTTAGAATTATTTTTTTATATTTATTTTGTACCGAACTGTCTATTGAGCTTCTACCTTCTTTGACAGCTTTAATTGCTTCTTTAACAGTATCGACATTTGTTTCGTACCATTCTTGTCCTTGTACTCGATTAGACTTTTTTACGCCAGAACGTTTCAAAATATTATGAACGTCGTAATCTCTAAACCAAGATTTATTTTTTTTACTATATGCTAATTCTACCCACTGAAGCGTATGAGGCACCCCTGCGGTTTCCATATATTGATTGATACGATCATTAGCAGCCTTTTTTAGATCATCACTATTGGCACGGCTATCTATTTCCTCATCAACAGTAGCATCACCTACTTTTTCTAGCCCTTTATATGCTGGCCACATATTATCACTATTATCTGCGGTTTGAACGTAAATTACTTTTCGATCAGTAGTTTTATATAAATTATTATCTTTTGGTTCACTAAAATCGGGAGCGTCACTAATATCAAGATAATCTGTTGCAAACCAATGCAATAAATAATGTATCCTATATAAATTTCTTAAACCTGTATCTTTATCTGGCCTTTCTAACGTATGCGCTGCACTATTCCCCGTATTTTTTATTTTATAAAAGAAGTTAATAATATTTTTATCTTCAATCTTATTTAAGTTTCTCAATTTTTTTAAATTATCATTGAAAGTATCACGTTCGCCGATACTACAATGCTCTAAATCAAGCACTTTCTTAACTAAATTTTCAGCAATTTTACGTAACTTGGCCAATTCACCATCAAAATCTCCATTTACGTAGCATTCTTCTGCCGTAACTGCTGTATTATAAAATTCTTGTAAGTTTAAATTTTTTTGCAAAAAATTAAAGTTACTTTTAGTTACTGTTTGCATCACAATCTCTCCTGTACATAATTGTTAATCTACCTAAGATAATATTTTAGTATAGAAAACTAATATTATCTAGACTATAAATATAAAAAGAGGTAAAAAAACATACTTATATGAGATTGATATAATAAGTTTCACGCCAAAAATCAACTTCAAGTGGATCTAGATATAACACAGTTGATGAATCCAAATAAGCATTTAACAACCTTACCTTGTTCATCAAAAACATCATCATAGTGCAAACTAAAGACATCAGAAACCCATAATAAAGTAACTTTACCAACTCGAAAAATTGTATAATTCCGCATGCCATATTGAAAATGATTTAATAAAGTATCTTCAACTAATTTTAAAGTTAGTTTATCTTTAATTGGTAGAACTTTTGTTTTTCTCATAGAACATCTCCTTCATAAATTTTGATAAAAAAAAAGAGACCTAAGTTTCTTTTTCTTTAATAGCCTAAAGAACTAGCAGTAGCCTCTCCTTGAGTAATATATTCATTTACTTGTTCTTTTTGTTGTGCTGTTGAATAGTATTTGTTAATTAAATCATTCACATTATAAGTTGAACTTTGACCTCTACTTGTCGTAAAGGTAACTTCATTCCCATTAATTTGATATGATCCAGTTGAATCAGCTGTTCCTTGCCCTATTACATTATCTGTAATAAAAAGTCTTTGAGGACTTATTGGAGCATCAGCTTTATAAGCTTCCATATATGCAAGCATACCTATTACTTGGTTTGAAACATTTGCTGAACTATTTTGTGTAGCTGAATTTACACCAGTAGTAGAGTTGTTTGTACTAGTTACTTTTGAACTACTATTACCACTTTCATTTGTAGTATTACTGTTGTCTTGCTTTTCCTTTTGTGCTTTAGATGCTTCGTTAGGCGTTACTTTTTCTCCAAAAGATTTATTTTTATCAATTTTATCGCTATTGTTTAATGTTGCTTGAGCGGTCTCCTGTCCATTATCGACAGATAGTACTGCTTTATTTCCATGATCTTTGACATTAATTTTTAAAATTGTTCCAATCTGCAAAGTATAAGGATCATTAATATCATTGATTGATTCAATAACAGCTGGCTTAACATTAAAATGCATACCAATTGCCCAAATCTGTCTCCTTCACGAACTGTATAGGTTCCATCACTGTTTAAATTACCAATTTCGCTTGGAGTTTTAGCATGCCAAACACTATCAGCATTAACATTTGAAACTAAGCCAATTCCCAAAAGAGTAGCTAATGAACTAACTAAAATTAAATTGCTCTTTTTCATAAAATTACCTTCTAATTTATTTGTACAACTACGTTATAACACTACTGTCATAAAAAAGATAATATAGTCCCAGCAATTATTTTTTGACATTACAAAACATCATAGTTCAATATTAAATTGTGGCTCCTCGCCACACTCGCAAGCTGATGTCAGCTTGACCACATTTACCCCCGCCTAAAGGAGCGCGGAAAACAAATCTTTGTTTTCCCGGCCTTAAGGGTCTTTTGGTTTTGTGGTCAAGGGTTGCCTTTCCGCTTCGCTTCAAGCGTAATGCCCCTTGACTCTTAATTTAATCCGTTCAAGCGCTTTGCTTTGAACTAATACTTTAAAAAGGATTATAGATTTGGTAGCCCATATTTTTACCAAACTTATCAGCGAATTCTTTTAATTCCTTATTCAATAATTAAGTTGCTTTTTTCCATGAATGTTTAGTATTAAAATCTAATTCTTCTGTTTATGGAAATCCTGTATTCATATAATAATTACGGATATAATCTATTTTTTGTTCAATCGTATAAACATGATTATATTTATAAGTTCTTAAACCAGCATAACCTAATTGAACAACGCCTTAAAACTAGCATGATATTTATACTATATTATTTAACCTTTTAGTTTATCAATTTCTTTTTCTAAATTATTTCCTAATTGTTTTAACCACTTACCATCACTAATCGCTTCAATGCCTTTACCAACTTGTTCAATTTGTCCCCCTAACACACCTTTTTTCATGGTTACACTTCCGGTAGCTCCTCCTAGTTTCAACGCTACTTTTCCAATCGATGAAACTCCCATCACGACTTGAATTAAACGTTTTTCCGCTTCTTTCTTAACCTTTTTAGCATTAACACCCACTTTATTCTTCCTCCAATTTACGTACTTTCATTTGATATTCCATGTTTTCATCTTCAATCATTCGCTTAATTTTACGATATTCTGCTTGATACTCATCATGAACACTTGCTTTTACTTGTTCTACAAAATTCATACCTTGTCTTAAATTCATTTGACTATCTTCATCATCAAAAAGGCGATTAGCATAGTGATATGTAATTTGCTGTAAGTCTTCCAAATCATTCATTAAACGCTTTTCTTTGCGCTGTTCATCACTGATTTGTTCTTCCAACTTTTGCTTGGTTGCTTGATATTTTCGTTGTAATTCAACTTTTTCATCTGCTAATTCCATAAGCCAGCTACCTCTTCATCGCCTGCTTCAAATTGCGTTGCTGCTTGTTTAATCTTATCTGCAAACTGCGTTAAGCTTTCTTGGCGTTCTTCGACTTCTTTTTTGAGATTTTCCAAAACATCTTGTGGGTCAGTAACCATGGTTTTATGCGTTACTCCAACTTCTGCTAAAGCATCATGTACTTCTTGAGAACTTAAATCTCTTCCGATATCCATTGACGCATGCAATATCGCTTTCCAATCATCTTCAAACTCTTGCTTTTTCTTCTCTAAATCACTTTTAATTTCTTCTAACCCTTGATCGACATACGCTACCATACTAGCTGCCAAACCAATTACCCCTGCTGGTTTAATTTTAATTTTCACATCTCCAACATCTTCCATGCCTTCTGCTCCTAATTTTTTAGCAATCCATTTTTCTCCTAAATTAATAACATTCTTAATTCTAATCCCCATATTTTCTGGAGTTTCTAATAAATTTTTTAAATTACTTTGGGTCTTTAATTTGCCATTATCAAATTGATATCCGCCCCACATATGTTGGTTAACCGTATCACCATCTAAATATTGCGCCCCATCTACATGAATTAATTTCCCTACTGTAAACGGATCAAAACTAAAATATCCAAGTGAAACAAAATCTTGACTATCTTGATAGTTATAAACGCGATCTTTCATCTCCAACGCTTGTTGCGCATGCTCAAGCGATAAATCCGGAAAAATATTTGGTCCTTCGTATAAACATGCTCGCTTTATTCTATTAGGATATTTAGTTGCTGCAGTCGCATACTGTCCGTCCATTGAACCTAATGATTGCCCATAAACATATACTTCTGCATTCGGATATTCTTCACAAACCTTATCTAACGTTTTCGCTGATTCTTTTAACTGCGGTGTTACTTCATCTTTCTCACCAAAATTAGTCCCAGCCGCATAAGTTATTGCACCTATAAGCACTATTATGATTTACTTCAGTTGCCACTCCTACTTTTAAATCATTACCCAACCAATCGGCATTTCCATCTGCACTTCCGGGAGCATTTGAGCCTTGATAAACTACCGCTACCTGCTTCACATCTTTAGGGTCTTGATTATTTTCAGGCGTTACTACATACGCTTGCATACCTTCACAACTTGTATCATTGTTACCTTTTTCATCAAACCCATATTTCTCTTGCACATAGCCTGCTGTTTTACTACTATCTTTTCCTATTTTATAAGGCCGACCTACTTTATAATCCCCATATTCACCCCATGCAAAATCTACATTATCCTTATCAGTGTAATCATTCCAATTTTTCATTTATCTTCATCTCCTGTCCATTCATCTAATTTATTAGCACAAGTATACTCATAGCAATAAATATTTTTTCCACCATCATCACTTCTCAATGCCATCCCAAAATCTAAATTTCTATCATCATTAACATATCCGTTAAGCATAAATCCTCCCATCGGATTTTTTTTAACTGTATCCCATTCGTACGTAATCGACTTAATATGATGGTCTTTATCGCCATAACGTACTGCTTCATCCATTTCTTTTTGATGTTCTTTAGCAATCTTAATCATTTCTTCTTTTTCGCTCATTGGTTTCACCTTTCTTACGTTAGATACACCTACAATTGCTATTAAAGCAACGAATGCTCCCACAACAATTAATGTTATTTTTGTTCTTTTTTTCATATTAATCACCATCTTTATCGGTATAAGTACTCCAAGGCTTTACTTTTACATCTTCTTTTTTGCTAGCCATCTATTCCAGTCCTTTCCATTTGGCTAAAGTAGAATTACAGTGATGAACAGCACACTCAACTTTCCCATTATTTTTATCAAAATATATCTGAAAATCTAAATCTCTATTACCATTAACATATCCATTGACATAAAAACCACCCATTGGATTGTGCTTAACAGAATAGTATTCAAAAGTAATAGATTTTATTCGATGTCCATCATCACCACTACGAACATCTTTCTCCATATCCACCTTATGCTCTTTAGCAATCTTTATCATTTCTTGTTTTTGTTCAATATGATTCACAGTTAATCCACCTCCAAACACTAATAAAATAATTAAAGTTATTTTTGTTGATAACTTAGCATTTTTAATTTTATAAATTAATTTTCTTAATATATTTTTCATATTTGAATTATAGTATAAAATACATTTAATTGATAATTTAAAATCAAAAGTAACTTTATATACAATCAGCAACTAATAAAATACCGTACCTAGTGGCACGGTTAAGACATGTTCATTCTTTAAGATGATCAATTTCATACAATAAAAGATATAATATTACATTCTTTTTTATAACAATTAAATTTATTTAGTGAAACAATGAACCTACTGTCATTCCCATTCCAGATTTTCCAAGATAATTTTGAGCAATTTTATTAGAAATTTTAAATAATTTCTCATTTTCTTGATTTAAATGCAGTCTACCCTTTGACAACATGTAGATTCCTGAAAAGTCTTTAGTTAGATGTACTGCAGCTACATTTAAATCTTTTCTTCTTGCTAATTCTTGTGCAGTATTTAAAATTATATTTTTGATTCTATTTAAATAGATATCAGACTCATCATTTATAGAATTATAAGCTTTATCTAGTAATTCAAAGTATTCTATATTTTTCATAATAATATCCTTGTATTAAATATTATCTCCATATCTAATATCAGATATTTTACGTAATTTTTCTAATATTTGAGATTGTTTTTTATCTAAGAAAATATTATCTTGTTGGATCGCTTTAGACATTTCTAAATGAAAAGCATTTAGAATATAAGGTATAGGTCTATTAGGAGATTTTAATTCCTTGAGATATTTATCAACGATTATATATGATTGAGAATTTACATCTAAAGATTTAGATAAACATTCTAATAATTCAATAGCATTTTTACATCGTTCTATACCTCCAGAAAACCATCTTAACACGAGTATTCCTCCTATTTTCTAATAACTTTTGTACATATTATGCAATTTATCATAAACTATTGTATTACTTTTGTTGAAACCACATAATAGGACTAAATTTTCTATTATATACTTGAGCGATTTTAGCTACATATTTTTGCAATTCAATTACACTTTTAGGCGCTTTATATTTATGTGATATTAAGTAATCACTTAATATCACTACAATTTGTTCGTTTGCACCATTTTTAATTTTTTGATCAAAGCAGGCAAGTTGTCTTGCAGTTTCAGTATCCTGTTTTTTTCATATCGACAATTGCGGAGTATAAAAGTTGATGTAGTTTACTTGTATTATCCTTCATAATGTTACCTTCTCAATATATAATTATCTTACAATATATATCATTGCAAAATTTTTAGTATCTAATTCATACTCCTTAATAATTAAACTAGGATTTCTTTTAGATAATTTATAAATCCAAAATGTTTTAATTTAGACAAAATAAATATTTTGTTAAGAAACAAGAATTGTAAAAGTTGCTAATATCCATACTAGATATAGGTAATAGATTTCATCAATGAATTTTGATATAAAAAATTTTTTAAGCTCCAGTTGCTAACAACTTGATTAGTAATTATATCCATTATGAAAAACTGTAAAACAGCAATAAAGCCAAAAATAACACTGTAATTATAGAATTTAAATAAAATTTATCTTTTATAAAATTACTTCCTTTATTTTTTAAAATGGTCACTTTCATATAACTTTTTTTAATTACTTACTGAGAGAATTTCATCTTGATACTCGACATGATTTGTTTCTTTATCAACAATATATTGCTCTGTATACGTTGAATTATCACCCTTTTTTAAAGAAGTAACTGTAATTAAATAATTATTTCCTTCATCTGGATAATCATAAACAGTAATTTTACTATTTTTTGAAGTAATTCAATGCTTCATTTTTTCTTGTGCTTCGGATACATCATTATTAGTCCGTTTCATTTGGTTTAACGCCATTCTTAAAAACTAAAATCCGTTCTTTAACTTTATTTAACCTGTCTTTGCCACATTCAATCCGGTTATTCCATGTATGCAATTTTTGCATGGCTTGTTCTTTTTGATTTTGAATGGTTGTAATGACTTGTTTTGAAGTTACTATGTTCAAATGCCCACCGGTTAATTTTTGAATAATTTTATTACGATTCTTCCATGCGAAAATTTAAAATCAAATAAAAAATAAACGCATTTAAAAAGTATCCGGATAATGAGTTAGGTGGAGTAGTATCAGTCACACTTTGACAAAGATTTATTCCTAAAATTGCTAAAACTAATACCGCTTTGGAAATGAATAACATCATTACGTCCATTAGTCCTTTTTTAAAGAAACTATTGGAGTATTTAGGAATTAAACTTAATAGCGCCATCAATTGATCACGCATACCGTCTTCAAAGTATTTAGCTCTGGTCGTTGCATACCTGCTAAAAAGAAACCTAATTGACGTCCTAACAGAATAATTTGTTTCAACTGACCTAATACTTTAGTCTGTTCTTTATACTCCAAGTTGCTTAAGTAAGCAACATATTCATCAATGAATAAAACCTTCGGTTGCATTTCAAAAAAACGGTAATCTTTACCAATTCCACTAGAATCAACTAATTTTTGTTGATATTCCTTTTGACGTTCAACCATGACTTCATAAAATTCACGAATACACTTACCGCTTTGCCCACTAGTTGCAAAAACTTTTTCCTTTAAAATCGGTGCTTGATTTAATTGTGATAAATCTGACATTTTTGGATCACAAACATAACAATCAGCGCCTAAGTCAAGAAAAGCCTTTAATAGTGCTTGTAAGAAATAAGTTTTACCACCACCAGTAACGCCGGCAATTAAAGCATGCGGAAACTTGTTGTAATCCCAAACATAGCCATTCATTAATTCAATCTTTTCATTATTACTTTTAATCTGATCAATATTAATTCGTTTACTAATGGTATTAGTATTTAAACGATAGGCTTTATAGCCTTTTTCATCACGCACTTCAAATAAATCACCGTAAAGGACTTATTCTAATTGTTCGCCAATGTGATTAAATTTATCCTGATTCTTTTGTAAATCCATTGGAAACCTTACCGTAATGATATGATCTTTATATTGATAATAAGCCTTTGGAAAATAAATAATCTTCTCCCGTTTTTGATTATTTACTCTTGTTTTAGTTAAATACAACTTATTATCAACGATCATACGAGCTAATAATTGATGGTGCTTAACTCTAGAAAAGAAACCATTCTTTATTTCACTATGTTTATAAACAAATATTGTAATCATTAATCCTGAAACAACAATAATCAATGGTAAAACTACGTTTTTAACCGATAAAAAATTAGTGGGACTACGGGAATGTTCCCATAGCATTAACGCAATTCCACCAATTAAAAATGGCAACTCCATCAATAAGCAATACCATCAAATGATATTACGATGAAATTGCCGAATTCTAATTTCTTTCAAATGAAACATTTAATTCACCTTATTTCTTTGTGTCAGTTTAGTAACTTTATCAATACTTTTACTTAAACCATTAACAGTAATTTGGATTCCGACATGTGGTAAAAAATTGCTATTAGGAATCGCATAATTATTAGCTAATTTAACTTTTTTCATTTTAAAATCACATTATATTTAACTGCAGTAACGTGTCGATTAATTCTAACTTCTTCATCTTCTTTACCTTGAAATAACAATTTACAAAAAATAGAAGCTTTTAGAATTAAATATTCATTCGTGTTCTTCATTCCTTTCAAAAATTAAAAGAACTAAGGACTAACTCAACTCTTAAAAATATATATCAAAATTTTACTTACATGAATTTTTGAATTCTGATATACTAATCAACATGCTGAAAGCACTTATAAAGAGAGACAGGAGGAATTTTTAATGAATTATAATAAAATAAAACATCCATGGTTATCACTAATGGGACCTATCATTGGAGCATTTATTGGAATGTTTTCAGAAACATCTTTAAATATTGCCTTACCACAATTATCAAGAAGTCTAAATGTTGGCAATGCAACTCTTCAATGGATCGTAACAGGATATATGCTTATTATCGGAATTGTCCTTCCACTTTCAAGTTTATTGACAAAATGGTTTACAACTCGACAAATCATTACTACAGGACTTAGTGCATTTCTTATTGGAGCTATTATTTCAGCATTAGCTCCGAACTTTACTGTTTTATTAATTGGTCGAATGATTCAAGGAATCGGCACAGGTACAATCTTACCGCTAATGTTTACTATTGCAATGAACATTTTCCCACCACAAAAAATGGGAATGGCTATAGGTATATGTTCGTTAGTTATTATGTTTGCTCCAGCTATAGGACCAACTTTAACAGGATTTATTTTAGCTAAATTATCATGGAATTGGATTTTTTGGTCATTTATACCATTTATATTAATTGCTTTTTTCTTTGATTTAAAATTTTTACCAAATATAAGTAAAATTACACGTCCAAAAGTTGATTTTATATCAATAATTTTTTCAATTTTAGGCTTTGGATTAGTAGTTATGGGCTTTAGTTTTGCTGCTCACTTAGGTTGGATGTCACCACTTGTTTTGGGATGCTTAGCCATTGGTATTATTATTATTTTACTTTATATTCACCGTCAGTTAACTCATGAAAATCCAATTTTGAATTTACGAGTTTTCAAACATACAGCTTTTACTAAAGGAACATTACTCGTTATGCTTGACTTTGGAATTATTATTTCAGCAATGTACTTATTACCTCAATATATTCAACGAGGTATGTTAATTCCAGTTGCTATAACTGGTATTGTTATGTTACCTGGAGGAATCGTAAATGCTGTTGTTTCTGGACTTGCTGGTCGTTTATTTGACCGTTATGGTGCTAAAATTGTTGCAATTATTGGATTTATAATTGCAATTATTGGAGCAGCGATGTTTTTGATTACTTCGCCTCATTCAGCCATTGCATTTATTATTACTGCGCATATTATTTTGATGATTGGTTGTCCATTAGCAATGTCTCCCTCGCAAACACATGCATTAAATTCTTTGGACTTACACGAATCAGCTGATGGAAGTACAATTATCAATACGCTTCAACAAATTGTTGGTGCGATTGCTACTGCATTATCAACAAGTCTTTTACAACTTGGTTCACATGGGGCTACCACTCCTGTAGCATTTACAAATGGTGTTCACTATGGGATCATCTTTACAATTATTTTGGCAGTCATTGGATTACTAATTGCGATATCAATTAACAACAAAAATGAAATCCACCACTAAAAAAGCATTATAAATTTAAAAGCTTTTATGATTAGACATTTTTACCTAATTATAAAAGCTTTTTATTATCCAAAATGTATAGAAAATAATGATTAACAGTAAGATTATATTTTTAACTGATAAAAAAATTAATAGGACTACGGGCATGTTCCCATAGCATTAACGTAATCCCACCAACTAAAAACGGCAATTCCATTAATAAGCAATACCATAAAATGATATTACGATGAAATTGCCGAATTCTAATGCCTTTCAAATGGAGCATCTAATTTACCTTATTTCTTTTTTACCTTATTTCTTTGTGTCTGCTGTACTATTATTTGGTTTAGTAACCTTATCAATACACTTATCTTCCGCTAAATCATCTGCAGTAATCCGAATTCCGACACGTGATAAAAAATTATTATTTGGAATCACATAATTAGTGAACTTTGGCTTGACTAACTTAACTTTCTGACGAAAAGCAAAATCCTTTTCGGGTGTATCAGCTGGCAAAACCATCGTATAGGCTTGACGTTTAGCAGTTGAAAAAACTTTATACCGCCGGTCTTTGATTTTTCCAGTCAATTCACCGTTCTCATTAGTTCCAATATTTTGTCCCTTACTTTGTAAAAAATAAGTTTGTTAAAAGCTAATAGCAAATCCCCACTCTCTTCATATTCGACTTTACAAGGTAATTTTATAATTAAAAGAACATCAATAAAACGATATATAGTACTTTGTATAAATCTTTTCATGTATAATAGTATTGATAAAAATTAGAAAGGGATTTTTTTATGATTACATATCAAGGTTATGGAAATTCTAAAAAATCGGTTTTATGCTTACTGCCAGGTGCAGGCCTTGGACCGTGGGCTTATGAACAAATACTCCCACTAGTTACTCAAAATTTTTATGTCATTATTCCTAATGTCTTAACGAATTTCACGACTATAGATAATGCTATATATCAACTACATGAATTAATTAGTAAAAAATTCAATGGAAAGATACAGATATTGGCTGGATTAAGTATTAGAGCTCAAATTTCATTAAAATTAGTAGCGACATATCCTAACATATGTAATAAATTGTTATTAGAAAGTTGTGCGGCATTTCCCCAACCAATTTCTAAATTAATTAAACCATTGACTAATTTAAGTTATCCATTAACACGCTTGAGTTGTTTTAACAAATTACAAGCAGCAGCTTTGCATTTACCATCGAACGAATACAAATTTTATAACCAAGAAGTCAAAAAAATATCCAAGCAAACTCTGATTAATACATTAGTGGCAAATACAAATTTCAATGTTAAAAATTTTATTCCAATTAATTTTAAAGGGAAAACATTTATTATATATGGAACAAAAGAAAAAAATTTAATCATTAAATCAAGTTACTATCTTGTTCAAAAAATTGTAAATGCTGAAATAATTCCTTTAAAAAATTATCATCATGGCGAGCTTACATTAAAACATCCGTTTAAGTTTTCTAAAATTATAAATACGCTAAAAGATACTAATGTAAGAAAAAGAAAGTCCTAAAATATCACCTTTTACTAATACTAACTAAATACTTTCATGATGAATTTTCTGCTTTAATAAGCTATCTTGATTAAAAAATAGTTAAATTTATTAATTAGTTTTTTTTTAGTAATAAAAAATAGCATAACTATAAATTAATGATGATAAAAGTTAAACAAAATATGGTTATTAGTATAAAGTGGATCATACTAAAATTCCATATCAAATTAATCAAAATACATGTTATAAAAACGCCGCCTACTAATCCAGGAACGTATTTTTTCAAGTAAATTGATTGTACTATATGAAAAATTATATGAATATTATATGCACTCATAAATCCGGTATAAATTAAACTTGTAGTTTCATTTTTTTCGTATAAACATAAAAATGAAATTACAAGTAACAAGATAAATTCTTCAAACACGACACTAGCAAATTTAGCAGTTGATAAACTTGTAATTCTCCGATTAATTTTAATAATAGATTTTGGCAAATGAGAATGATGAGAAAACTTTCCAAATTTTTTAAAATAAATGATTTCTTCCATTTCATGAATCATAAAAATTGAAGGAAATATTGACATAACAAAAACTGTTTGTAGCATAGAATTTATCCTCCTAAAAAATTAAATTAATGATTCCTTGTTATATAAATTTAATTCTTTTTTGTGGCTTCTTGCCACACTCGCAAGCTGATGTCAGCTTGATCACATTTACCTCCGCCTTTCAGGAGCGCGGAAAACAAAAACTTGTTTTCTCGGTCTTAAGAGTCTTTTGGTTTTGCGATCAAAGGGTTGCCTTTTCGCTTCGCTTCAAGCGTTTTGCTTTGAACTAGTAGTTTAAAACGGATTATAGATCTGCAATCCCATATTTTTACCGAATTTATCAGTAAATTCTTTTAATTCCTTATTCAGCAACTGAGTTGTTTTTTTATCTTCGACTTTATTTCCAGAATCATAATCGTATATATTATTATCCTTATAGTAATGATTATAATCAATCATAATAAGTCCTCCACCAGAACATGCAACATCAAAATGTTTAGCCATTGCATCAGGGTCTAAAAGCTTTGCAGGAGAATATTCTACACTATTATTTTTAAATATCTTACTTTTTAATAATTTTTCATTTGTTCTTGGAAAACCTGTATACATATAATAATTTCTTATATAATTTATCTTTTGTGTGGTTGTATAAACGTGGTTATACATAAAGTTATGCGAACCAGCATATCCTAAGTACAACATAAGCAATATTAAAATTACCCGTAGTGTATTTATTAATATTTTTCTAGTTCTACTCATTATTGAATAACGCCTCAAATCCTGTATTTTTATTATTTAAATAATTTTTAAATTTCTTTTTAGCTCCTTCAATATCTTCTGCTGTTCCATCTGTGCTTAATAAAAAGTCTTCAGGCATTACTACGTACGCTTGCATATCTTCCTTGTATCATTGTTACCTTTTTCATCAAAATACATATTTCTCTTGCACATAGCCTGCTGTATGTTTATTATTCTTTTCACCAATTTTATATGGATTGCCTATATCAAAAGTTCCATATTCTCCTTTAGCAAAATCTATACGATCTTTATCTGTATAATTATCCCATTGTTTCATTTTATTGCCCTTCCCATTTATCAATAACATTTGAACATGTATACATTCGACATTCAATTTTACCATTGACTTTATCAATCATTAATCTTACAAACAATTCCTTATCGCCATTTACATACCCATTAATCATAAAACCGCCCATTGGATTTTTTTTAACTGTATTCCATTCGTACGTAATTGATTTGATATGATGGTCTTTATCGCCATAACGAACTTCTTTATCCATTTCTTCTTTATGTGCTTTTGCAACTTTAATCATATATTCTTTTTCACTCATTGGTTTCACCTTTCTTACGTTAGATACACCTATAATTGCTATTAAAACAATTATTATTCCTGTAACAATTAATATTATTTTTGTTCTTTTTTTCATACTAATCACCATCTTTATAACATTAAACAAAATACATTGATTCCAAGATTTAACTTGTTTAGCATCACTTTCAAAAGATATGTAATTGATTTGATGCGAGAATTTTTATCAGCATAACTAACTTTTTTACTTCATATTTTTTTATGTGTTTTTATTTAATCTGATTCAAGGTTAAGTCATACCAAATTATTAATAAAACAAAAGTTATTTTAGTTAGTATTTTTAATTTCCTTAGCTAATTTTTAATATTTTCATTATAGTATTAACAAATTCACTTGACAATTTGAAATTAATTTTTATAAAAAATACCATATTCAAATGATATGGAAGAAATGATTATTTTTAAATTACTTACCTAAATTTTATGAATTACGTTTCTATTTATTTGATCCTAATTAAGTTTATAAATATAAAAAACCGCCCTTACTTTGGACGGTAATAATTTATGTATTAGTTTTTGAATTTTACTTATCACGTATTTGCATTCTTTGAGCAAAAATAAATGAAAGACCAAACATTAGAATAACCCAAATGGCACTTGAAATATATAATGTTACATAAAAATTAGATACAAATAACTTATTTACAAAAGTAATAATTGATAAGTGAATATTAGATGTAGCCCATATATAAAGAAGATAGAATCCAATAACCATTACTAAAAGTTTACCAAGTCGGCGGAATAATGCAAAAAAACTACCAATCGCAAATAACGTAGACATTCCGACAAAAGTTCCGCAAATAATTGAAAAAATCATATTGGTAATTAAATTTACTGAAGCTTTTGCATCAAATACATGAGATGTAAAAATGCCATAAATAATTAAAACCAATGAGATTATCAAAATTTCTAAAAACTTACTCAACCAAAATGTTGTTCGTGAAAAATTTAATTGACTCGATAAACGATAGTCGCGATATTGTGTTAAAAGAATTGAGAACAATGCAATTGTAATTATCCCATTGATTAAAATATATCCGCATTCGATAAAAAATATTTTATCAATTGTTCTTCCACTAATAATTTCAAGTAAAATATAGGATCCTAAAATTAAAGTTAATGCTCCAAATGTCATTCGAAGTTTATTGCGATATGTACATTTCATTAAATTTAAAGTCTGTTTCATCTTCTTCTCCTCCTACTTTATTCTGTTAAAACATTAAATGCTGTTTGTAAGTCAACTGGACTAACATCAACTTTATCAGGAATTGACTTGTCAGTTAATTTATCTACATTAGTATTTACAATTAGTTGTTTTCCTAAGTCGATTTGATTAATCGTATCTGATGGATCAATTAAATCCCATATCATTGCCTTTGGACCTTTTAATTGAACAACTTTTTGTTGAATTTTATTAACTGGCTCTTTTAATAAGAGTTTTCCATCTTTAATAATTAATGCATCTTCCAGTAAATTTTGAACCTCATTGATTAAATGAGTTGAAATCATAAATATCCGTGGACGCTCATTATATGATTTTAATAATTCTTGATAAAAAATTTCACGTAATGTAGCATCTAAACCTAAAGTAGGCTCATCAAGAAAAATGATTTCAGCGTTTACACATAATGCAAGAATAATTTTAGCTGCTGTACGCAATCCCGTAGAAAGGTCTTTAAATTTTTGTTGTTCATTAATTCCAAAGCGTTTTGCAAGTTGATGTGCTTTTGAATAATCAAAATGATGGTATGCTATATCAGTATAAGAATACAAATCAACTATTTTTTCCCATCCATAATACATTTGAGTATTATCATTCATTAAATAAATCCGATGAAGTAAATCGTTATTTCCATGAATTTTTTGATTATCAATTAAAACTTCTCCTTGTTTAATTAAAAGTCGATTACAGATGCAATTTAATAGTGTACTTTTACCAACACCATTACGTCCTAATAATCCATATATCTTTTTGTCATTTAATTCAAACGAAATATCATTTAAAATTTTTCGTTTATGAAATGATTTTGATAAATTTTTAACTGTTAGTGTTGTCATTGCTATACCCCCGTTCAATCATTTCGAATAATTTTTGTTTTGAAATATTTAATTGTTGAGCTTCCGAAACCATTTTTTCAATGAAGTTTTGGTAAAAATCGTCTTGACGTTTATTAACAATTTTTTGATATGCACCCTTACGTACAAACATTCCCATTCCCCGTTTCTTTTCAATTAATTGATTATCAACAAGTAAGTTCATTCCTTTTAATACCGTTGCTGGGTTAACTTTTAATGCTTGCGAAAGTTGAGTTGTCGATGGAACTTGCTCGCCTTCAGTAAGTTCCTTTGTAAGAATCATTTCTTCAAGTTGTTTCGCAATTTGAATATATAAAGGATCTTCTTGATTAAATGTAAATTTCATAAATTCATTCCCTTCTCATTTCGATATAATTAGTTAACTACTTATGTAACTAAGTATATAATAATCTGAAATTTTGTCAAATTTTGGAAAAAATAACTTATATGAATTACTAATTTTTAACATGATTTATAGCTTTTTCACTATATTGTATGGCGCAGCAGTCTTTTAAATTATAATTTTTTACATCTTGATAAATATTTTTATTCTTTGATTAGAGCATTAATCTTTGATTGATACTTTTCTAATAATGAATGATGATAAACTTTATTGACTTTTTCAGACTTTTTAACTTGTTGCCACAGTAATGAAGCAATTTTCAACCTCTTATTTTTAAATCTTTTGGTTTGAGGATCCGCATAGAAAGCTTTAACGAATTGATTCCATTGATAAGTTTTTTCTTCTTTATTTACAACTCTATTATTGGAATCATGTGCTTTTACAAGGTCTGCAACTGTAGCGTTTACATCTTGATTTTGTTCTATTTCCCGCATTTTAATTGCCATTGATTTATTAAAAGAAAATTTATCAACATTATAATAATTTCGAAACCATCCACGTGCAATGTTATTGAATGAAAAACCTGATTCTAAAATTTTAGTATCTAAAGTAATTTCAGATAAACTTAAAGCATTTTTTCTACTAAAAATTCGCTCTGGTTTGATATTTTTCTCACCTTTTAAAAAGCGTTCGATATATTCTTGTAACTCTGCTTTAGTTCCATAAGTTGGTAAATGATATTTTCGGCAAAGCTCTTGTAACTCTGTTTTATACCAATATTGTGCTCTAAACTTATCAACTGTCATCTTTTTGTTACCCATTCTCATTATTATCCTCCGAAGAAAAGATTTTTCTTGCAACTAAAAAAATAAAATGTAATAATATAGTTGTAATAAAAAAGGAAGATGTACGGGTAATACATCTTCCATGAGATCCGTTTAAAGCGGTAACCAAATAATAGAATTTATTAACCGTTACTCAGTTAAAGTTGAGTGGCGGTTTTTTCTTTACTTATTTAAAGTGCTTGATCAACTCAATGATCAGTTGCACTAAGGTAATGGTTGCGGTGAAGACCGCAACCATTAAGCAAAGTGCCTGACCTGATAAACAGACACATCTTCTCCTCCTTTCTTTAGGAAGAGATAAACCAACAAAATTAAAATTTCATTGGCATCGCCTCCCTTCTGGGATTTGAAGACTACCGCTTTTCAACTTATCTCATTAATTATTATACTAAAAATCAAAACTCATCTCAATCAATTTTAGAACGTATGTTCATTTATATATTGCATTAAGAATCATTTTATAATTTTTTAGCTGCCTGCATTTAAAACATTGTAAAAAATACCGTTTAATTTTTGTCCAAACAATCTTTTGTCTGTAAACTTCCTGTTGGTTTGCAAAGAAAAATTAATAAAATAATCCCACAAATAGTATTAATTATGGGAACCATAATTAAAATTAAATAGATTAAATTCAATGTATAGTTCAACCAATTTTTCATGCCAATATCACGAAAACGACGCACATTAAGAGAAATTAATGGAATTGAAGTTGCAACTATAGGTATAATTGCAATAATCATCATGATAAAATATTTATCACGCAGACTATCATTAAAATAGCCAATCATTGGAATTATTGTATAAAAAATTAATATAAGTGTCATTTTCATAATTACATATGATAATATGCCCCAACCAAACATTTTTAAATTTGTTCGGTCTCTAAAATTAAATATATTATGAATAAAGTTTTTCCAGCCCTCAATAAAAGTTGGATTTTTTTCTTGTGAACCAATTACCACTTGTTTTTCAATCCCATTTGGAGAAAAAACGATAACATGTTTTTTAGAACTTAAGCTTCTTTTATATTTATTTGATTGCACTAAAGTTACAATACATATAATTGCACTTCCAATAAAGCCAACCCCACCGCCATAAATCCATATTACTGGAAGCCAGGTAACAGCATTTGAACCTATAGATAAATCACATAAAAAACCAAGTACCATTCCAATAAAAGGAAATCCAATAATTCCAATGATTCTTCCAAAACGACTACTATGTGGTGGAAGATATTGCATCATATAAATAGTATATGCAATTAGTATAACTAAAAGTGATAACATTTTCTTTCTCCTATTCAACTTGTAATTTTTTCATATCTTTTATGAATAAAATCAAGAAGCAATATGCTTCAGTGAAACTAGTTACAATAATTATTAAATCTTATAAGTAGTTTAAATAATCAGCACACCATACATATATTGTGTTCTAAATTTAGCCACCAAAGTTTTTAATTTCATTAATAATTTGACTAACTTCATCTTTGGCACTATCGATGTATTGCCCTTTCATTGAACTATCTAAACTACCGATCGTGCCATTTAAATTTTCTGCCATTGATTGTGTGGTTTCTTTTGCTTTAGATTTAGTCCTTTTCTTATGTTTACTTAATTTTTTTAACATTGCTGGAGCTAAATTATTAGTAATTAGATCTTTTTCATATTTTTTCATAACCTTGTCTGTATCAATTGAAACATCTGGATTATCATGTAAAAAAGGGGTAATGTCCATTAGCTTTGCTCCTCATCGTATAATTTTTTTAAATTACGATAATATTCATCTTGTTCTTGCTCAAATTCACTTTGAAGACGTGCTTGTTGGCGTCTAAAATGCTCATACCATATATCTTGTGAAACATTAATTGAATTTAATCCTTGTATGGTAAACTCATCATCTTCACCCTGTAATGCTTGACGTAAATTCATTGCAAGTTCTTCAAAACAATTATTCATGTAATAGTTTTGTGCCATTAAATTTTCCTGTTGTTGCTGATATTTTTTCTCTACTTGATGAAAGTTATCCTTAAGTTCTTCTTCTAGTTTTTGAATCTCATAACTCATTAATTAAAATACCCCGCAATCTTTTCATCTGCTCCTTGAATTTTACTAATGGCTTCGTCTAGTTTTTTGATCCAACCATCTATTTTACTTTCAAGTGCTTTGAACTGATGCATTTTATTTTTAAAGTGATCAGCAACTGCGTCATATTTACCTTTATAACATCCGCCATCTTTTAAGGCATCTTTACTTTCTTGGATTGATAAATGAGTTCCAAGAGAAGCAGCACGAGATTTACTGTCTTCCCATAATGAATCACATTTATCACTAGCATCTTGGTACAATTGTTTAATAATAGTGTACTCATTTTCAATGGCATTGGAAAGTGCCCGTAAAATATTGCGTGCTGTTCCAGCATCTAACATGATTTTATCAGCACTACTTAAGTTTCCTTGGGAGAATTCTTGATATTTATCACTAATATCTTCAAATTCATCTTTTAAACCTTCTGCAATTCCATTAGGCATTAGCTTTCCGTTGGCATCAAAATAATAGCCACCCCACATATGTTGACCAACAATTCCATAATAACCTTCAGAGTTTACCAAAGTTACCTCACCAACTGTCTTTTGGCCATTATATCCTAGTGGCACAATATCTTTACGATCTACATAATTATGAATTTTGCCTTTAACCTTATCTGCCTTTGCTTTCCTAGTTGGATCTAAATTAGGATAAATATTAGGTCCTTCATACAGCCATGCACCGTGTAAACGACTAGGATCATCAAGACTAGCACAAGCAAATTGACCGTCCATTGAAGCCAATGATTGACCATACACATCAATCTCAGCATTCGGATATTCTTTTGCTACCCGATTCAATGTATCTGCCGAAGCCCAAAATTGAGGAGTTTCAACGGGAATCGATGTGAATCGAGGTCTAATAATAGGATTAAATTTGTCATTATAAAGAGATCCTATAGCTTGAAAGAAATCATTAACAGCCCAATCAGAAGCAGCATCTCCGGGATTATTTACAAAGTCTCCATCAGATCCTTGATAAACAACCGCCACATGTTTAACTTGGTTTTTAGGAACACTTAAATCTTCTTGAGAAACGATATAAGCCTGTTCGCCAGCATGATTTGCGATTGGATTACCGTCTTTATCAAAACCTACTCTTTCACGAACATAGCCTGCTGTACGTCTATCTTTTCCTTCGCCAATTATATATTTATCACCCACATCAAAATTTCTATATTCACTTTTTGCAAAATCAACATGATCTTTGTCCGTATATTGATTCCAAGATTTTGTATATTTTTTATTTTTGCTAGTCATAATAATCTCCTATAAATTTACCCAAATTTTCAGATTCTCTGTATTCATGACAATTAATATTCTCACCGCCATCATTACTATCAAATGCTATACCAAAATCTAAATCTTTGTCTCCATTAACATATCCTTGTAAACTAAAGCCTCCCATTGGATTATGTTTTACTGTATCCCATTCATAAGTGATTGTTTTAATACGATGAGCTTTATCGCCATAACGTACTTCTTGATCCATTTCTTTTTGATGTTCTTTTGCAATCTTAATCATTTCAGCTTTTTCTTGTTCACTATGAATTCTCATAATTGTGTATCCTCCAGTAATAATAACTAAAACAGAAATAATGGCTATAATAATTTTTTTATGTTTTTTCAACAAAAAACCACCTTTCTAAGCAAAAAAATAACTATAAAATAAATTGTAAACTATTTAAATATTGTTCATAAATTATTTGTTAAACTTCTTCTCACACAGCTATAATTGTTTTAATATAGTGATCTTTATCATCATAACGTACTTTTTGATGTTCTTTATCGAGCTTAATCATTTCGACTTTTTCATGTTCACTATGAATTTTCATAATTGTATATCCTCCAGCAGTAACCATTAACATTATTAAGATAATTCTAACGATTAATCTGAAACTTCTAGCTTGATAAATTAATTTCTTGAATATTTTTTCATACAAATACACTCAAATTTTATAATAAATATAATTCACATATCTAATTATATTATAGACATATCTAATTAACAATTAGAATTTTGAAATAATCAATTTTGAAATTTCGAAAGTAAGAGTTTATTTGTAGGAATGATTGCAAATCTTATTATGAATTCCATCCACATAGTTCGTAAACATTGATAATTCTAAATTTTCACAAGATTTAAGTTGTCTTGTATATTCGGTTCTCTTCTTGCTTAATTGATGTTGCCGTTGAACACACGTAACTACTAATAGACTGAAAATTAAAACTGCTCCGCTAATTAAGGTAATTTTAGCAATTAATTTTGTTTTCTTTTGGGGCAATCTACTCAATATTAATATCATAATAATGCCAATCATAATGCAGAGAATTAATCCAGTTAATCCTAAAAAGCGAAAAATAAAATTATATGAAATTGTTCCTCCCCCTTCATAATCATACGAATATGGAGCCGAAGATAAATGATTAAAAATAGCACCGAAAAAAATATTAACAAGCATTGAATCAATAATCATATATGAATCTTTGTTTCTCAATGCTTTTTTTATCAAAAATTCCGGAATTGCAAGAATAAAAAATGGAATTCCAAATGTAAAGATAAATCCCCATCCGCCTATATAAAATGCTACTCGATTTACACACCAAAAATAAAATGGCCAAAAACAAATTAAATACAACTTTCCAAGCTTTGAAAAACTTACGCTAAATTTGCTAAATTTTAAAGAATTATTCATTCAATTTACCTCTATAATCTAATTTTATTTCTGAGAATTTTTATATTCCCACATTCTTATATTTATCGATTTGCTTTTCTAACCCGCTTCACTGACTTGACCAATTAGATAATCATAACTTGAAATTGATTTACCATTGATTTCAATTAAAACAACATTACTTTGAAGATCATGATCATCTCCACATGCATCAGTTAACTCCAATGTAATTTTTGAGGTTGGAATAACTGCAAATTTTGCCGTTTTAATCCCAGTTACATTGGAATCCAATTCTGATAACTGCTCATTTTCATATACTTTTCGATTTTTTATGTACTGTTCTTTCATCATTGCTAATGTTGAATGACGTTGGACAACAGTTAATATTCCAAGACTTCCAATTAATCCGCAACTAGTAATTACAGTTGCACATAAGGCAACTATATTCTTTTTCAGTGACCATTTTGAATGATTAATTAAAATCAACAAAGTAATTCCTAACGCAATACTGATAATCAAACAGCTTAGTGAAACAAAACGCCAATTAAAAGCATAATGATACTGAACTCCGGCTTCATCATCATAAACAAGCGGACGTTTAAAAAGGCCACCAAAAATAATCAAATAAATAATATTGACGATTATAGAAGCAGTCACAAATCCTTTATTCTTATTTTTTAATGCAATTCCCATTAAAATTTCTGGAACAATGAAAATTACATATACTGTTCCAAAAGTAAAAATCAATATCCAAGGACCTGCACCGGTTAAAATACTTCGTGCACACCACAGCGAACCGATTAAGCCAGTTAAGATATATCCAGTTGCAAGATTAATGAATAGACTTTTAAATAATAGCGAGCGGTTCTTAAAAAAAACACGTTGATTTTTTGATTTTCGTTTTTCCTTAGTCATTGTTATTAACCTTTCGTAAATTCTTTATGATTTTTGTCAGTATACTGATTTCATCATTTATCCATGCCTTTCCACTCATCAATTTTATTTGCACATGTATACATTCTTGGATTAATTTCACCATTATCGCTATCAAATTGAATACCAAAATCCAAATTTTTGTCTCCATTTACATATCCATTAAGCATAAAACCATCCATTGGATTTTTTTTAACAGTATCCCATTCATAAGTAATAGTTTTAATATGATGATCCTTATCACCATATCTTACTTCTTCATCCATTTCTTTTTGATGTGCCTTTGCAATCTTAATCATTTCAGCTTTTTCGTGTTCACTATGAATTTTCATAATTGTATATCCTCCGGTAATAATCACCAGAATAGAAATAACTAATATAATGATTTTTTTATGTTTTTTCAAGTAAATAGCAGCCTTTCTGAATTTATAAAATGATTTAAATTAAATTTTAATATAGTTACATAATATTTACAAATCAATTTGCATAATTTAATTATCAAATTTAAAAATACACTAGATAAAATTCATTATGTAATTTAATAATATTTTTTCGTGAGTTATCATAGTTATGATATATAATTTTTTAATGTGAGGTTAAGTACATGAAAAAATTTAAATTTATTTATTCATTGATAACTTTATTATTACTATCTGCTTGTACATCGCAAAGTGATACGAAATCAATGAATACTTCTTCTGCAATTTCTTCATCACAAGGATCAAAATTTAAATTAAAAGAAGATACTGCCAAACAAAAAAATGACATTAATAATATTATTAAGTTATATAACCAATATGGTTTAGTAATTGATATTCAATCTTTTAATGATGGTTACTCTGTAAACTTAAAAAATACATCTTTACTGCAAGATATACGTGATAACGATAAAAATGGATTTCTTAAAAATACTATTATTCCAGTAACTCAAAAAATTAGTGCACAAACAAATACTAAAATTTACTTTAATGCAAATGATCCTAATTTAGAATTAATTGTCATCGTTAATAAAGGAATTATCGAGTATCAAATTAATTTATCAAAATAAAAAGAACTACAATTATTGCAGTTCTTTTTAAACTATTTAAGAGTATTTCGATTAAATGTTCCAGTTGAAAAACAAAATAAAATAATGACTATTAAATTATAAATTCCTGCTATATATTTAACGATAGACATCTTTAAGAAAAGTGTTATTAAAAATAAAATACTATAACAAACAAGCATTATGATTGCTAAAATTGGATGAACTCCCAAGTCTCGGAATCGTCGCATTGCAAGTGCAAGTAATGGAATAGTAAGTGCACAAAGTAAAACATAATCTATAATAACTATTTCCATTAAAATATGAACATCACCAAACATCATTGCAAACTGCCTAATTATAGATAATAGATATCCTTCAAGGTATGTAATTCCAAAGTAACAAAAAGCTTCTAACCAAAATTCCGATCGGCTAGCTTTTCCTCTATAATTAAAGGATAACTTCCAATAATTTTTCCACGCTTGTCGAAGTGATGCTTCTTGTTTGATCTTATCAAACGTTTTACGTGTTCCAAATTGTCTGGTTGGTAAGCGCATAAAATGATCGCCATAATGATACACCAAATCAATCCTATAATTCTAAAAAGCATAAAAATCCTAATAAAGTACCAAATAGCAACATAAATTGCTAATAATGGGACTATTACAAAATAACGCATGCCTGTATCTTTTAATCTTCGAGATATTGCAGCAAGAATTGAAACTAGCATTATTGGTTTAATCATTTTTATAACTACATTTAAAGCTAATGCTAAAGTCCCTAAATGTTCTAAAGAAATCAGATTAATAATGCTCATAGCCACTATAATAACAATATAGAAAAGCATATTCTACCAAAATCCTGCACGAGTAGATACTCCATTAAAATCAAAAAAACCTTTCCAGTAATCTTTCCATGCTTGGGTAAAAGTTACTTTTCCCTCCTCATATACAATTTTCACCTAGTAATAACCACCTTTAAATTAATTATATAATCTATCCCTACTCAAATAACAGATAGTCAACTTATCAAATTGTAATATATAGAATGCTATATTACAAATTAATTTTTAAAAGTTAAGAATCTTTTATCCCAAATTTTTTCATAAAAGTTAATTATTTCACCGGCTTTTAAATAATCATTATCAAAAGTTGTAGTAGTTTGATGAAGCATCGTTATTTTATAGCCAAGATCATGAGCAACCTTAATTGTTGTATCAACACAATACTCTGTTTGAGCACCACAAATTTGAATTTTTCGTATATTAAGTTTCGTTAATAAATTTTTAAGTTCAGTTTTATAAAAAGAATCTGCATGTACTTTTTCAATATAGTAATCGTCATCACTATTATGTAAATCTGAAACTAATTTCCATTCGTTTGATCCATGTTTTAAAGAAGAATCATTATGTTGAATAAAAATCACTGGCTTTTTATTTAAATGAAATTTGTCAATTTCATTATTTATATTTTGGATTATGTTTTTATAATTATAGATTTTTCCATTTTTACAAACTCCATTTTGTAAGTCAATTACTAGTAATACATCTGATAACATTAAAAAATCTCCTTCTTTTTAAATTTTTCCATCTCATTGAATCCTTAATTTTTATTATAGTAAAAAAACTCATTGAATTCAGCATCTCACATGCTAAGTTCAATGAGTTTATTTTATTTAACGTTTAAGTTATCTAATTCACCAAAGCTTTCTGCTAAATCTGCAATTTGCTTAAGTTGAAGTAAACGATTGTTTTTAACTTTTTCATCTTTTGACATAATCATGGTTGAGTCAAAATATTTTGTGATTGGCAATTTTAAGGAAGCTAATTTTTGGAATTTTTCTTCTAAATCAGCTTCTTCAAAAGCTGCTGCAATTTGCTTAACTGCATTTGCAAGTTCCTTTTCAGCTTCATTTTCGAATAATTCCGTATCAACAATTGCATCCTTTTCAAATTCAGGTGCTTTTTTAGCCATCCGACTAACCCGCGTTAAAGCTTCAATTGTTTCTTTGAAATCTTCATCTTCAAGATGTTTTCCTAAAATTCGTGCTGCTTCTTGAATATCTACAAAAGTATTTTTAGGACTAGCAATTACTGTATCTAAGACATCATGCCGCATACTTTTATCGCCATTCATAATTTGAGCTAATCGATCCATGATAAATTGTTGCATGTCTTTTTGCTCTTCTTTTGGCATGATATTCTTGTATAGATCTGGACGTTGTTCCATTGATTTTTCAATAAATTGTTGCATTGTAGGAACTGAAAGTTTCCAATTACGATCAAGCGCAATGCGAATAATTCCAAGTGCTTGACGTCGCAATGCATATGGATCATTTGAACCGCTTGGGATCATACCAGCTGCAAAGAATGCTTGGATACTATCTAATTTATCAGCAATTGAAAGTACAGCTCCAACATTTGATTTTGGCAATTCTCCTTCAGCACTTGTTGGTAAATATTCTTCACGAATTGCAGTTGCAACGTTATCATTTTCACCCTGTAAACGTGCATAAATTTCACCCATTATTCCTTGTAACTCTGAAAATTCGCCAACCATGCCAGTAACAAGGTCAAATTTATAAATCCGAGCAGCCCGGTCAAGATCCTTTAATTCTTGTTCATTTAAGCCCACAAATTGGCCAATTTGAGCAGCTAATAAACGAACTCGTTCCATTTTTTCAGAAACTGTTCCGATTTTATCATGGAACATTACCTTATCTAATCGATCTACATAATCATCAATTGAGTGCTTTTGATCTTCTTCATAAAAGAATTTAGCATCTTCTAAACGAGCAGTTAATACTTTTTCATTTCCTGAAATCACATTTTCGATATATTCTTTATTCCCATTACGAACAGAAACAAAATTAGGCAAAAGGTTACCATTTTGATCTGTTACATAGAAGAAACGTTGATGATCTTTCATAGAAGTGATTAATACTTCATCTGGCACTGCGAGATATTTTGAATCAAATGAACCTGCAAAAACAGTTGGAAATTCAACAAGATTATTAACTTCTTCAAGTAGATCTTCATCAACTACAATATTCCAATTATTGTTTTGTGCAAGCTCTTTAATTTGATTACGAATCATATCTTTACGTTCTTTAGCATCAGCAATCACCATTTCTGAGCGTAAATCTGCTACATATGAATCAGCATTTTGAATATCAATAGCTTTTCCTAAGAAACGATGGCCTTGAGTTGTTCTGCCAGATTTAATGTTTAAGATTTCAAATGGAACAACTTGATCATCTAATAATGCTACGATCCAGCGAATTGGACGTACATATTGAAAATCGTTTGCTCCCCAACGCATCATTGTAGGGAACTTAAGATCCATAGCTACTTCTTTCATTCCTTGCATTACTTCAGCAGCTTTTTTACCAGGAATGAATTTTTTTACATATACATATTCTGTTCCTTTTAATTCTTTAAAATAAATGTCATCAACTGATACGCCTTGTCCACGAGCAAACCCTTGAGCTGCTTTTGACCAGTTACCATCTTGATCATAAGCAATTTTTTTAGCAGGTCCTTTAGCTTCTTCTTCAATATCTGGTTGTTTATCAGCAAGACCACTAACCTTAACTGTTAATCGTCGTGGAGTTGAAAAAGTTTGTATTTCATCAAAAGATAAGCGTTGCTCATTAAGAAAGTTTTCTGTTTTTGCAACTAATTGAGCTGCACTTGGAGTAACAACATGTGCAGGAATTTCTTCTAATCCAATTTCAAGTAAAAATGTATGTGCCATGTTATTTATCCTCCTTTAATAATTGTTGCCGTAATTTTTCATCTTTAATTAGTGGGAATCCTAAACGTTTACGTTCAGCCACAAATACTTTGGCAATTGCACGTGCCATATTACGAATTCGGGATAAGTAACCTGCACGTTCGGTTACTGAAACTGCTCCACGTGCATCTAACATATTAAAAGTATGGCTACATTTCAATATATAGTCATAAGCGGGATGAACTAATTTTTCATCAATTAAACGTTTAGCTTCTTTTTCATATGTGTCAAAGGCTTTAAGTAACATTTCTTGGTTGCTTTCTTCAAAAGCATATTTAGAATGCTCATATTCAGGTTCCTTAAAAATATCGCCATATTTAACACCATCAGCCCATTCAAGTTCAAATACTGAACTTACATCTTGAATGTATGATGATAATCTTTCTAAACCATATGTGACTTCCGCAGCAACCGGCTTAACTTCAAGACCACCAACTTGTTGGAAATAGGTAAATTGAGTAACTTCCATTCCATCTAACCATACTTCCCAACCAACACCTGCACATCCCATTGAAGGATTTTCCCAGTTATCTTCAACGAAACGAATATCATGTTCTTTTGGTTCAATTCCTAAAGCACGTAAACTATCTAAATATAAATCTTGAATATTATCAGGATTTGGTTTCATCAATACTTGGAATTGATGATGTTGATATAAACGATTAGGATTTTCACCATAACGTCCATCTGCTGGGCGACGTGAAGGTTCTACATAGCACACATTCCATGGTTCTGGCCCAATTGCACGTAAAAAGGTATATGGACTCATTGTTCCTGCCCCTTTTTCTGTATCATATGATTGCATTACCATACAACCTTGTTTTGCCCAGAATTGTTCAAGCGTCATGATAATGTCTTGCATTGATAATTTTTTGGACATATTAAATTCTCCTTTAAATAATTATTTGAAGAAACAAGATCAGCGCACAAAAAAATCCCTACGTAACGCCAATCTGGTTACATAGGGACGATTCTTCCAATCGCGGTTCCACCCTACTTCTAGGAAAACCTAGCAACTTAATTCATTGAAGCTCCGAAAATGCCAAGTTCAAAAACCGCATATCTGATTTCACCATCCAGACTCTCTGTAAATTAGTTTAAAGAACCATTTTTTCATCTACGTTTCATCTATATTCTGTCGCTATCATAATCTAAAATTAAGCCCTTGTCAATGATTATTATTTAATTAGCATTTGAAAAGCACCATAAACAATTGGTCCTAAAAGCGCGGGTAAAAAGTTAGCAACTTTAATCCGCTTAATTTCTAAAATATCGCATGCAAGCGCTACAATCAATAATGATCCCACTGCACTAATTTCATTAATTGTGCTACTTGTCAATAATGGTTGAATAAAGGTTGCACATCCATAAATGATAGCTTCATAAAGGAATACAAATGGTCCAGCAAGTAAAACACTGTATCCAAAAATGGCGCCATAAACTAAAGATGTAATTGCATCTAAAATCACCTTGAATAGCATCAAACTTGTGCTTCCTGATAAAGCAACATCTAAAGGACCTACAATTGACATTGAACCTACACATTCAATCATAAAAACTGTTACAAAGCCATCGACAAAATGAGGATCACTTGTTTTCATCTTTGATTTAATAAAATCACCAAAATGATTAAATTTCCCATCAATATCAATCCATACACCAATTACCGATCCAATTACTAAACTTACTAACATCAATAGTGGTTGTTTAGTAGCAATCGCTCCTTGGATGCCAATAATTCCTACACAAAGAGTAGCAATTTCCATCATTGAATTAATTTGACGGTCAGATAAAAATTTTTGTAGTGGTTTACTTAGCAAACCACCAATAGTAATACCAACTAAATCCAAAAATACATAAAACATTCTAAATATTCACCTATTCTACTGTATATCTCACACGAAATAATTATCGGTAAAAACTAGGAGAATATCAAGTAAAATATGCATTTTAATAATTAATTGAAAATATTTAAGCTTAAATCACTTACAAGCATGCCTAATGCTTGCATTCCAGCAACACTATTTCCGGCTTTATCTAAAGAAGGACCAAAAACTCCAATTCCAGCCTTTTGAGGAACTGCTGCCATTAAACCGCCACCAACTCCACTTTTAGCAGGAACTCCAACATGAGATGAAAAGTCTCCAGATTCATCATATAGTCCAGCAGTTGTCATAATTGACTTAACAATAGTTGCGTTTTCTTCTTTTAAAATCCGTTTATTATTCCATGGAGCAACTCCTCCATTAGCTAATAAAGCAGCTAAGTTTGCAAGTGATTTAGTTGTAACATTAACAGAACATTGTTTAAAATAAGAATCCAAAATATCTTCCACATTACCTTCAAACATATTGTTTGCTTTCATGTAGTATGCGAGTGAACGATTAACGTCACCTGTACGTGATTCTGAATGATAAATTTCTTCATTTAAAGTTAAGTGATCATCATTACAAATTACTTTCATAAATTCTAAAATATTTGCAAATCTCTCTGTACTATTTTCACCATCAATCATTGAATTAATTACAATTGCACCTGTATTTACAAATGGATTCATGGGATAATGACGTTTATTAATTTCCATGTTTAAAATTGAATTAAATGGAAATCCAGTAGGTTCTTCATCTACGTGTTTGAAAACATTATTAAGTCCATTTTCCTCTAAAGCTAAAAGTAAAACAGGAACCTTAGAAATACTTTCAATTGCAAAGGTACTGTTTGTATCTCCTGAGTTATAAATCGTATTTGTCTTTAAATCATAATATGTTATTCCGAGTTGTTTCGGATCTACTTTGCCTAATGCAGGAATATAAGTAGCAACATGCCCTTGAGCATATGAGTCAAATGACTTGTTAATTACATTATCTAATACTGTTTGAATAGTCATAAAATATCCCTCCTTTATATAGGTTTTAATGCATATGGTTTTTAATTGCAATCTTTTAGGTATTAGAAAAAAGCAAAGAATTTATTAATTAAATTTCATTGCAAACATCAGACAAATGACCATAATTAAAAAGTAAGAAAGGAGGTTATTTTTATGGGCTCAAAGACATCATCTAAAAATAAAAAGATTTTGTCATTATTTGGCTTTTTTGCACTTACATCTTCGATGGTGCTTACAGTATATGAATATCCTACTTTTGCGACTTCGAAGTTAAACCTAATTTTCTTTGTAATTTTAGGTGGGCTATTTTGGTTCTTACCAACTGCTTTGGTTTCAGCAGAAATGGCTAGTGTAAAAGGATGGGAAGACGGTGGTGTTTATAGTTGGGTAAGCAATTCTTTAGGAAATAAATGGGGATTTGCTGCTATTTTTTTCCAATGGTTTCAAATTACAGTAGGATTTGTCACGATGGATTATTTTATTATAGGAGCGCTCTCAATAGTTTTTGATTGGCCGGCTTTAAATAATTCACCAGTGGTCAAATTCCTAGGAGTATTAATTATGTTTTGGATTCTAACATTTATTCAAATGCTAGGAACTAAATATACCGCAAGAATCGCCAAAATGGGCTTTGTTGGTGGAATTTTAATTCCATCAGTTATCTTTTTTATATTATCAATTGCATATATTGCACAAGGAAATGCTTTACAAATTTCATTTAACATAAAGAATTTAATTCCAAATTTTTCTAAAATATCTACTTTAGTAGTTTTTACATCCTTTATTTTAGCATTTACTGGAATTGAAGCATCAGCATCACATGTTAATGAATTAAAAAACTCATCTAAAAATTATCCAATTGCAATTTTAATGTTAGTTATTTTAGCTATTTCACTTGATGCTTTAGGTGGAATTAGTGTTGCCGCAGTTGTTCCTCAAAAAGACTTATCATTAAGTGCTGGTGTAGTTCAAGCCTTTAAGTCTCTTTTACTACACTTTAATTCACATCTAGATTGGCTAGTAAAATTACTTGCATTAACAATTGTTTTTGGAGTTATTGCAGAAATTAGTTCTTGGATCATTGGGCCTTCTCGTGGTGTCTATGTTGCTGCTCAACAAGGATTAATGCCTAAAATATTTCGTAAAGTTAATAAACATGGTGTCCCCGTTCCTTTATTAATCGCTCAAGGAATTGTTGTCACTATTTGGGATGCAGTTTTAACATTTGGTGGCGGTAGCGATAATGTTTCATTTTTAGCTGCTGTATCATTAACAGTTGTTATTTACTTAGTTTGTTACTTACTAATGTTTATTGCTTACTTTAACTTAGTTTATAAAAAAGAAAATTTAAAACGAACTTACAATGTCCCTGGTGGTAAAGTAGGTAAAACATTATTTGCATTGTCAGGATTATTAACATCAATTTTCGCTTTTGTAGTTTCATTTGCCACTCCATCTGCACTACCACCGCAAGATGGAAAAATTTATCAAGTTGTTTTGATTTGTAGTTTCATAGTAGCCTTAGTTATCCCATTTATTATTTATGCATTTAGAAAGCATTTTGGTAATAAAAATGACGACTTTAAAATTAAACATTTTTCAAGTACTGACATAAATAAATTCGTAAGACCTGTGGGTAGAGGCGAACATTATATGCAACATGAATTGCAAAATAAAAAAAATAACACTAACATAAAGGAGAGATAATTATGTTATTTGACAGAAATTCTCAAGAAGAATCCAAATATTTAGACCCTATCTTTGGTAGTAAAACAGAAACTAAAGATTTGCCTAAATACAAATTTGCAAATGAATCAGTTGAACCAAGAGTTGCCTATCGTATGGTTAAGGATCAACTTGTTGATGAAGGTAATGCTCGCCAAAATTTAGCCACCTTCTGTCAAACATATATGGAACCAGAAGCAACTAAAATCATGGCAGAAACCCTTGAAAAAAATGCTATTGATAAATCTGAATACCCACGAACTACTGAAATTGAAAACCGTTGTGTTAATATGATTGCTGACTTATGGCATGCACCTGAAAATGAACATTTTATGGGAACTTCAACTGTAGGTTCATCAGAAGCATGCATGCTTGGAGGATTAGCAATGAAATTTGCTTGGCGTGAACGGGCTAAAAAATTAGGTTTAGACTTAAATGCACATAAACCTAATCTTGTAATTTCTTCAAGTTATCAAATTTGCTGGAAGAAGTTTTGTACTTACTGGGACATTGAATTACGTGAAGTTCCATTAGATGAAGATCATTTATCATTGAATATGGACAAAGTAATGGATTATGTTGATGAATATACTATTGGAATTGTTGGAATCATGGGGATTACTTACACTGGTCAATATGATGATATTAAAAAATTAGATGAACTTGTAGAAGAATATAATAAACACACCGACTATAAAGTTTATATCCATGTTGATGCTGCATCTGGTGGATTCTATACTCCATTTATGGAACCAGATATTGATTGGGACTTTAAACTTAAAAATGTTGTTTCAATCAATGCTTCTGGTCACAAATATGGACTTGTGTACCCTGGAATTGGTTGGGTTTTATGGCGTGATAAAAAATACTTGCCAGATGATTTAATTTTTAAAGTAAGTTATTTAGGTGGCGAAATGCCAACAATGGCAATTAATTTCTCACGAAGCGCTTCTCAAATTATTGGACAATACTATAATTTTGTCCGCTATGGTTATGCAGGTTATCATGATATTCATTTACGTACCCATGAAGTTGCTGAATATATTATTAATGAAATTCAAAAAATGGGACGCTTTAGAGTAGTTAATGGCGCTGAACATCTTCCAATTCTTTGCTATACACTAACTGATGAAGCTAAAAAAAATCAAGCTTGGACTTTATATGATTTAACTGATCGTTTAAGAATGAGAGGATGGCAAGTTCCAACATATCCAATGCCAAGTAACTTAAGTAATTTAATCGTTCAAAGAATTGTCTGTCGTGCCGATTTAGGAATGAATGAAGCTGTTGAATTAATTGAGGATATGAAAGCTTCAATTAAAGAATTAGACAATGGCAAGATATTAAATGAGATTGATAAGAAAAAACCAGTTAAATATGGTTTTATTCACTAATTAAATTAACATAGATATAAAAAAATAAAGCAGACCAATTTGTCTGCTTTATTTTTTCTTTTTCTCATTAAATTCTTTTTCCGTTAAATATTCAGGTCGTCCCATTGGATGAACAAATTTATTCACATCTTCACTATGCAGATGATGAATCGTAAAGTTTTGATTTTGCCCACCGAAATGTTTTCTAAATGCATAAATTATAAACGGTAAAATTACAGCAATTAAAAAACTCCCAATAAGAACAACTTGATATATGTGACCTTGTCTCTTTGATAAAGATGATGGAGTCACGAAGGAAATCAAAAATGCAAAAATAGATAATAAAAGTCCAAAAGTGGCTAAAATTGTTTTTCCAGCCTTACTTTTAACTGCATTGTATGATCTTTCTTTATACGGATATTTATACACTAAACTAAAATAACTTGTAAAAATCAAAATATAGCATAGTAAGTAAATGACTACTGTTAAAGAAACCGCAGCTAGAAATGATACATTATCACTTCCTCCTCCGAAAGTCAAAACGGCATCCCATATAGATACTATAATACCTTGGAGAATTAAGATTGGAACGGGAACATCATGCTTATTTAATTTACGAAAAATTTTAGGCATTAATCCTTTTTGAGCAGCTACATACATTCCTTTCGAAGGACCAATGATCCATGAACCAACCTCAGAAATTACCCCAAATGCAATTAAAAACGCCATGATCTTTACTAACCAATTTAAACTAGAATCAAGATTCAACAATAAAGATTTAAAGGCTTGAACTACTCCTGCACTTAATGATAAATCTTTTTGCGGAACGACGGTTGCAACACTTAAACCACCTGCTCCATCCAAAAAAATTGTTAAGATTGTCAAAATTAAAATGACAAGTGGGTAATTTTTACTAGGATTTTTTAATTCATTAACATGTGGTGCAGAAGCTTCAATTCCACCAAATGCTAAAATAAAGGATGATGCAACTACTAACGTTGATAATTGTGTAAAGTTAGGAATAAACTCATTCCAACCAAACTTAATTTGCAAGGCTCCACCTTTAAAAATATAGATTAGTGCTAAAATTAAAAAGAAAATGGAGGGGAATAAAATTCCTGCGATAAATCCAATTTGGTCAAGTTGAGCTGTTTTTTTAGTTCCTGATAATTGTAATAATGTTAAACTCCAAAAAATCACTAAGACGCCAATAAATTTAATTAATGGATTCTCATTTAATGCAGACCAATTAAAAATATATGCAAAAGCCCCTAAAATGAAATAACTCATCGTTACAAAACCAACTGTTGATTGAAACCATTCAAAAAAAATGGCTGCAAATCCCCATTTTTCACCTAGTGCATTACTAATCCAACCATAAACTCCACCTTCTTCCCAACCTTTTACGCTAGCCATTTCAGCACAAACTAACGATAATGGTAAAAACCAAAAGATTCCAAAAAGAATTACAAAGAATAATGAATGTAATTTAGCAGTTGCGAATGTAGGATATTCATATACTGTCAAAACCATTAAGGCAGTCAAAGAAAGAAAATTAAACATTGATAACTTTTTACTTTTTCCCATAAAACCACTTCCCCAAGTTATTATTTATTTTCTGAATTTAAATATCTTGTATAATATTCTTCCAATACCTCATTGATTTTTTGAGCAATTCTCAAATATGCTTTGCTTGGCAGATTTGCTTCAGATACTCGGATAATACCAGGTTGAGTTCCAAACCCAACTCCATCCATTAAAACAACTCCATTATTTTCAGAAAGTTTTGTAAGGAAATCAATTTGTGCAAATGATTTTTCGAAGTATTTTCTGAATTTTTTACCATACTTTTCTTCTGCTAACTTATAAATATCAATTAAAGTATAGTATTTCGCATTTGTCCTTGAATTATCTGGTTCAATGCCAAGGCCTGTTATTAAATCTGAATAACGTTTATTGACGACATAACGTGATTCATCGATATATTGATCTGTAGATCCAATGGCATAAACTAAATGAGTTAATGCAAATAAAACTTCCATCATTTGTTGTGGTGTTGATAATCCAGAAGTATGATACAAACCAATTGAGCGACTATCTGCAGCTACTCTTTCAATAAATGGAAGTTTTTCTGGAGTAGTATTAACTAGACTATAACGTTTATTCACTTCTTTTTTCTCTTCTGTTGGTAGTTGACAAATTAAACGATCAAAAATATTATCTTTGTTCATTGCCAATAATCCTAAGCGCCATCCTGTAGCTCCATAAAGTTTTGAAAATGAGTATATTAATAATGTATTTTTAGGAGCAATACTATAAACACTTTGAAATTCATCAACAAAAGTTCCGTACACATCATCCGTAATAATCATTAAATCAGGATTTGCAGTAACTACCTCTTTAATTTTTACTAAAACATCATCACCGAATGCGCGTGAGGCAGGATTGGTTGGATTAACAATAAATAAAGCTTTAATTGAAGGATCTTTTAATTTATCTAACTCCTCAGGATCAACATTCCAATTTTTATTAGGATTAGCTTGTAATTTTACTTCTACCAGTTCATAATCATTTAACTTAGGAATTTGCAAATAAGGAGTAAAAATTGGTGTATTAATTGCAATCTTATCGCCTGGATTAATCAAGTGATTTTCTGCTAATGAATGAAAAAGATAAACAATCGCCGCTGTCCCACCTTCAGTTGCAAAAAGTTCAGTTGAATTAGCTAATTTTACTCCATTGTATAAAGTTGATTCTAAATACTTATTCAAAATAATTTCTGCATTCTTTAAAATTCGATTAGGAGTAGGATAAGTGTTTCCAATTACCCCATTTGTCACTTCGGCAACAAAATCATCTAAATCTAATTGTAAATCATTTTCTACATAGTGAAGAATATCTTTTATAAAAGCATCTGTTGCACTTTTTTCAGGATCAATAAATTTAACTAATTGCTTATAAATTCCTTTTTTTTCAATATATCCAACTAAATCTCCCCGATTAATTGTTCTTTCAGATTCTTTGATTCCAAATTCAGTAAAACGATTAAAAGCTAATCTTGCTTTTTTATTGATCCAATTAGGATTTCCCTTACCTGCATTTAAAAATTTGCGATTATTTTTTTTGGCTAATTTAAGCATCAAACTGCTAATTTCAAAAGCGCCTAATTTTTCTAAGGCTTTTTTTTGATCAGCATCCATAATAAATCTATCCCTTCTATATTCACTTACTCTTGTAAATCTTTTTTATGATCAAATATTTTATCCCAGGAACTCATTTGATCTAAAAATTTTTTAGCTTTTACATATACTCCCACTTGATTATTATAAATTTCGTCTAGTGCTCTTCGTAAATTAAATTTAGTTGCATCTTTAACTTTAATTGAATTTAACTTAGTTAGATCAATAACACTAAATTTTCTTAAAAAATAAATCGTTCTCTGGTCTAAATGTAATCTATTTGGATCTAAATTCCAATGATTTTGACATAGTAATCCCCCATAGCTTTCAGAATAATCAAAAGGCAGATTCGTGCGGTTACATACTACACATCCTTGCCAATTAGGCTGTACTCCAAAACATCCTAAAAGTTTAACTTCTACTATATTAGTAATAATTTCCGGATCACATTCCTCATTAATTAACTGTAATGCCATTTCAATTTGGTTGAACCATAATTGAATTGAACTAGTAGAATCGGTAAAAGCTTGCCTTGTTAATCCTAGAATATAAGAAGCATATGCATTTAATTGAATGTCTTGACTAATGGTTTGATATTGTTCTACATCTCGTGTAGCAGAAATAAAGGATAAACCATTATCATTTATTTGTCCAATATAAGTTCCGTGAGAAAATGGTAAAATTGCTGCTCCCATTTTAAAACCACGTTTATGAGCTCCTCGAATAAAAAAATTCTTGAAACCAAAACGATCAGTTAGCATTGTTACGAGCATATCGCATTCACGGTAATTTTTTCGTTCAACGACAATTGCATTAAACTCTTCATTAAAATGATTACTCATGTGCTCACCTCACTTTTTATCATTTCTCAATGTATTTTAATATACTCCATAATGTAATTATTTTCATTAGATTGACTTAATTAATTTCATTTAAGTCATTTTATTTAATGGCGAAAATGCTTTATGCTAATATAAAGATGGAGTATAGAAGTTTGCAAAGCAAGGAAGTTGATTTCTATGAAAAAAATTATTAATGATCCTGCACATGTTGTTTCAGAAATGTTAAATGGAATGACTAAAACCTATCCGCAATTAATTAAGCGAATTCCTAATACAAATGTAATTATTCGAAGTGACTTAGATTCTATGAAAGATAAAGTTGCAATTATAAGTGGCGGTGGTAGTGGTCATGAACCCGCTCATGCAGGTTTTGTAGGTCCAGGAATTTAAGTGCTACAATTGCTGGTCAAGTATTTACATCACCTACTCCTGATCAAATATATAAAGCTATCAAAGCAACCAATCAAGGTAAAGGTGTGTTTTTAATTATTAAAAATTATTCAGGTGATGTAATGAACTTTGAAATGGCTAAGGACTTAGCCATTGCTGATGGAATTAATGTACAATCAATCATAATCGATGATGACATTGCAGTTGAAAATAGTATATATACGCAAGGAAAGCGTGGTGTCGCTGGAACCATTTTTATGCATAAAATTTTAGGTGCAGCAGCTTCTTTAGGAGCTTCACTTGATGAAATTACACAACTTTCACAAAAAGTCCTACCTTATATAAAAACAATTAGTTTTGCTTTAAATGCTGCTACAGTTCCTGAAGTTGGGAAACCTGGCTTTGAATTGAAAGATGATGAAATTGAGTTTGGTGTAGGAATTCATAGTGAACCAGGAGCTTATCGTGAAAAGTTAAAATCTTCACATGACTTAGCCCACGAATTACTAGATAAAATTGAACATCAAATGAGTTTAAGTAGTACTCATCAATATGCAATTCTTATTAATGGCTTAGGTGCTACTCCTTTAATGGAACAATACATTTTTGCCAATGATGTTTATCAGTTATTACAAGATAAAAAAATTATTCCTCAATTTAGCAAAGTTGGCAATTATATGACTTCAATTGATATGGCTGGATTATCATTAACGCTTTTAGAAATAGAAGACAAACAATGGTTAGATTATTTAAATTACCCTGTAAAAACAATCGCCTGGTAAAGAAAGGATTGATAAATAATGAATTTAACACTTGATCAATTTACAAAATGGATGGAAATCTACCAACAAAAAATCAAATATAATCAAGACTACTTAAATGATCTTGATAGTCAAATTGGTGACGGTGATCATGGGAGCAATATGCTTCGTGGAATGGATGTTGTTGTGGACGATTTAAAGCATAAAAAGGACTATGATTTAACTGATGCATTAAAAATAACTGCAATGGCATTAATTACAAATGTCGGTGGTGCATCTGGTCCTTTATACGGAAGTGCGTTTCTAGAAATGCATAAAAAAAGCCAGGATACTACTGAAATTGGTGAACTTTTAGATGCAGCGACTCGAGGAATACAAAATCGTGGGAATGCTAAACCTGATGATAAAACCATGTATGATGTTTGGTTACTTTTAACTGATGCAGTTAAAAACAATGAATTAACTTCAAAATTAATAAAACAAACAGTTGAACATACTAAAAACTTAATTGCTAAAAAAGGAAGAGCTTCATATCTAGGCGAACGTTCAAAGGGAGTTTTAGATCCTGGAACAGTTTCAAGTGGATACTTATTTGAAGCGTTACTGGAAACGGAGGACTTATAATGAATTATGGTATTTTAATCGTTTCGCATGTTCCTGATATTGCCAAAGGTGTTGCACAGTTAATTGAACAAGTTGCTCAAGATACCTCAGTTACATTTGCAGGTGGTACCGATAATGGAGTTATCGGTACTAATTTACAGAAAATTTCAGATGCAATTGATGCTAATGAGGCAAAGGAAATTTTAGCATTTTATGATTTAGGAAGTTCTAAAATGAATATTGAACTTGCTGCTGAACTAACTAATAAAAAGATTCACATCTATGATGTTGCATTAGTTGAAGGAACCTATATAGCTGCTTCATTGATCCCAACAGGAAGTTCTTTAAACGAAATTGAAAAACAATTGAAATTGCTTGAAATAAAAAAATAAAAACTAAAAGGAGACAATGACTTTTAATCGTCATTGTCTCCTTTTAAGATTTTAACTAAACATTATAATAATTCCCATAATTGCAATTAATACAATAATTGCAGCAAATACCTTTTCATACTTTGTAAAAATCGGTTCATCAAGTGCACTTTCTTTGCGTGCTTTTATAAATAAAGGAATCCCTAGTGCATATATCACAAATGAAATTGTAATGTACTTTACTCCAGCTGAAATTCCCATAATTAAAATATAAATTGCAGCTAAAATTCCAGTAATTAAAGCACTAGTTCGACCATTTTTTGCAGGATATAGTTCCTTTTTAACAGAAATTTTAATTAAATACATTGCACTTGCTAAATAAGGTGGAACAGTCATTGTAGCAACAATTGTATATGCCATTTCAAAGGCATTACTTGCATAGTGTGACACAAAAATAATACCTTGCATAATAATCGTTGCAATTATCAACGAAACAACTGGAACTTGATTTTTATTTTCTTTTTTGAAAATTTTAGGAAAAGCACCATCTTTAGCAGCTGCATATGGCATTTCTGCAAGCATCATTGTCCATGTAAGCCAACTTGAAAATACCGAAATGATTAATCCCCCTGCCATGATTAATCTTCCTGCTGGATTATGTAATGCAAGTGACAGTAATTGAGCACTTGAAGGAGAAACCATCTTAGCAACAATTCCATATGAAATTAAACCTAAAGGAAGTAATGAAACTAGGACATAAAGAACTAAACATACAAAAAATCCAAGTGCAGTCGCTTTTTTTACATCTTTTTGTGATTTCGCACGATCAGATAAAACTACCGCACCTTCAATTCCACCGAATGCCCACAATGTGACTGTCATTGTCTTTAGGACTTGTTTTGGAATACTTCCCATTGCTGGATCTTGAACTGATGGCATCGCATGAACAGCACTGAAGTTAGTAGTAAATACGTCCCATTTAAAATGAATTGCTAAAACAACGATAAAAATCATAATAACTGTTAATCGGCCAACTGTTCCAACGACATTTACCCAACTAGCTTGCTTAACTCCTACAATAATTACAAAAGCCATCATCCATAAAATAATGCTTGAAATGATTACAGAAAGCCAGTTATTTCCTCCTGTAAACTTACCGGGAAAAAAGTAATTTAGTGTGCTCATTAATAAAACTGCATAAGCAACATTTGAGAAACATTCACTAATCCAATATCCCCAGGAAACAAAAAAGCCTGTAAACTTACCAAAACCAGCTTCACCATATTTATATAATCCGGTTGTTAAATTTGGTTTTAATTCTGATAGTTTTAAAAACATTGAGGTTACAAACCACATTCCAATTCCAACTGTTGTCCACGCAATGATTTGAGCTTGGGCTCCAGCATTGGTTGCCATATTTTTAGGTAAATCAAAAATCCCGCCACCAATCATTGCACTTAAAACAATTGCTGCTAAACTTAATAATCCTAATTTTTCTTTCTTTTTGGTCAAATCTGCCACACTCTTTCTTTATAGATTAATTTAATTTATGCTACATGACGTGAATGTCGGTGGAGTTCAACCAAACTTTGCAATTCAAAAATCAATTTAATTCTCATTATCCATTCACGTCCTTTAATTGAAATTATATCTCACATTATATCAGTAATCTTGACAAAAAAGAATGCTTTTTTTAGATGCTTTCTAATTCGAATTATTTAAATCCTATGATAAACTATTTCTTGGGAAAGAAATCACTAAGGAATGATAGCTATGACATATATTTTATATGGAGTATTAATTATTGTTGGATTAATTACAGGAGCAATTACCAGTTTAGTTGGTGCAAGTGCTGTTACGTTAATCGTACCAACACTTGCAATGCTATTTCACGTAGATGTTCATACAGCAATTGGAACAAGTTTATTTGTTGATGTAATTACATCAATTGTAGTTTCATATAATTACTATCGAAAAGGACATGTGGAACTAAAATCTGGTCTTTGGATTGCAGTTGCTTCTGTGATTGGAGCACAATTTGGTGCAAATATTGCAAATGCAACTAAGGGAGTAACGCTTTCTGGATTATTTGGTGTTTTATTAATCATTTCTGGTATTAATGAACTTCATCGTTCCAAAAAAAAGCAAAAACAACGAAAAAAAATCGAATTTAAGCATGAGTGGGAGCAAATTCTCGTAGCAATTTTAATCGGGATCGCAATTGGCATTATTAGTGGCATTTTCGGTGCTGGTGGTGGTGTCATGATCTTACTTGCACTTGTTATTATTTTAGGTTATCCCATGCATATGGCAGTTGGAACATCGACTTTAATCATGGCGATTACTGCTTTTTCATCTGATATTGGTTACTTCAGACATGGACACATTGATTTTCTTTTTGGGATATTAATTTCTATTGGTGCTGTTATTGGCGGATTCTTAGGTTCAAAATATGCTAATAAGATTAATGATGAGGTCTTAAGCAAAGTACTAGATATTTTCTTTATTGTTATTGGAATTATAATGTTAGTACAAGTATTTGTATAAATTAAAAAACTCACCTTTAATGGCGAGTTTTTTTATTATTAATCAAATAAATATTCTTTTTTTGATTTTGAAATATGATCCTCGAATGGTTCCTGCTAATTTAGAGCGTTGTCTTGCAAATTTAAATTTATCCTTTAATTCTGCAGGAATTTCCATATTCTCACATAATTTAAATCCAACTGCACGTTTTTTAGGATCATCAAAAGAATACATTACATTAATGGATAATCCATTTTGATAAAAAACATAAATATGTTTGATATTTTCTGTTGCAAATTCGCTAATTTCAAGCGGCTTATAAGGAAAATATAACTCTTTTTCTTGAAAAATTTCATTAACTAAATCAATTAGTTTTTCATGATTCTTTGCACAAGCAGTCGTAAATTTATGCTTATACTTATTCCAATAGTAACGGGCCTCATTTGCACGTACCCCTGCTAATTCATTAGGATAATCGGCACTTTCTAACCCAACTGTTGATACATTTTTAAAATCAACTAATACCATTTAATTCTTTCCAATCGTACTTAAATTCTACTTTTCTTGTAATCTTTGTTTTAATGTTTTTACTTTACTAATTGAGAATGTGCGTTCAATTCCATTAATAAATTTAATTAAACGATTTCGATAATCAACTTTTTCAATATTTTGTGGATTAACTAATAATGAACGCGAAACCTTTAAAAAGTTAGTTTCCTCTTCAATTTTACTAATATTATTAAAAAATTCATACTGCCCATTTTTGGAAACCAAAATCACGCGATGAGCCTTATCAGATGACTCAATCAAAATGATTTCTTTTTCCTGAAAGTTTAAAGTTTCATTCCCAACTTTAAAAGAATATACATTGATATTCTCATCTTCTAAAGTCGTCTGTTCCATGCGTTGAAATGCTAGCTTTAAATTTTCAAAGATCTCATCACGCATTTGATCTTGTTCATCTTTTGTAATAAATCCCAGTGCTTCAACTTGTCGTTTTAATGTCAATGGTGCCATTTCAGTATGAGTTGTCACAAAGATAATTTTTGAAGTTACATCGTTATCACGAATCCACTGAGCCAAATCAATTCCATTGATATTTGAACTTAAATCAATATCAAGAAAATAAATTCCCTTTTGAATTTCATTTTCTTTAACAAAGTCTTTGATTTTATATGGATCAGAAGATGAAAAAGATAATTCAAATTGATTTTCGTGAAACAGTAAATAATCTTTAATTGTTTCTGATAGATACTTCAACTGTTGAGGACTATCTTCACATAATATAATTGGGTATTTCATAAATAAAAATCTCTCCCATAACATTTTTATTTAATTCGTAACAAACTCCGTAATTATTATACAATAAGGTTGCAGCATCTTGCTACAACCTTACTAAATAATTAAATATTATTAATTCTCATCTTTATCTAAAGTTACTGTTATTGCCCAAATCACATTTCCTTGAGTTTCGGTATCAATTACAAAAGAACCATTTGAATAGCGATCGCTTAACGGATAACTATTAGGATCAATTGTAATAATTTCACTATGATCAGTCATAACATGAATTTCTTCGTTTTCATCACCTAAAAGCAACGCTTCAATAATTTTATGTGGGTTACGTTTTAATTCGCGAAGAACTTGAACCCCACGACGTGCACGGGTTGTTTCTGGAATTTCATTTACATTCATCCGTTTGAATGCCCCACGATGAGTAATAATTCCTACAACTGAATCTGCATTTACAAATAATACTGAACTTAAATAATCATTTCGTAAATCCATATTCTTTACTCCAGCAGCTTTCGCACCTGAAGTTGGAACGTCACTTAAAGCATAACGCAAGCCATAACCACCATGAGTAATTGCTAATACTTGAGAATTTGGCTTAACCTCATTTAAATATTGAGCAGTAATAACTTTATCTGTATCAGTTTTTAATTTTATAAATTGGCTAGCACGTGATTTATAAGTTCTTCCAGGTTTTAAATCAACTACCTTGGTTTGTTTTATAAATCCTTCTTTCGTTGCAAAAACAAAGATTCCTTTGTCATTTAAAGATTTTAAAACTTGGACTGCTAAAACGTACTCATCAGCATCTAATCCAATTGTTTGAGATAAATGTTCTCCCGTATCTTTCCAACGCATTTCAGTAATTTCATGAACAGGCCGATAAATTAAATTTCCTTTATTAGTAAACATGAAAATATGATTTAAAGTACTTACTTTGCCTTGGAAAATTGCGTGGTCTTCTTCACGTAAACCATTATCCACTTCTCCAGAAGCAGTATATGATCTAAGTGATGATCTTTTTACATATCCTTGTTTAGAAATTAATACCATTACATCTTCTTCAGCTACAGTAACTTTAGTATCAATTTTTAACTCAGATACCTTATCTTGAATTTCAGTAAGTCGTTTTGAACCATATTTTTTTTCGACTTCTTTTAATTCATTTTTGATTACTTTATCAAGCTTTTTAGGATCATTTAAAATTGCCATGAATTCTTTGATTTTCTTTTCTAACTCAGCAGCTTCACTTTGCAATGCAGTTATATCAGTATTAGTTAAGCGATAAAGTTGTAATGAAACAATTGCTTCCGCTTGTTTTTCTGTAAAATCAAACTGTTTAACTAAATTATCCTTGGCATCCTTTTTATTTTCAGAGTGACGAATTGTATAAATAATATCATCTAAAATTGATAAGGCCTTAATTAATCCATCAACAATATGCTTACGTGCTTGCGCTTTACTCAAATCAAATTTAGTTTTACGTGTAGTTACTTCACGTTGATGTTCAATATATGCACTTAAAATTTGTTTTAATCCAACATGTTCAGGACGTTTATTATTAATTGCAACCATGTTGAAGTTATATGAAATTTGTAAGTCAGTATTTTTAAACAAGTAATTTAAAATCCCTTGTGCTTGAGCATTCCGTTTAAGTTCAACTACAATTCTTAGTCCTTCACGATCACTTTCATCCCGAACTTCTGCAATTCCTTCAACTTTTCGTAAAATACGCACTTCATCAATTTTTTTAACAAGTATTGATTTATTAACTTCATAAGGAATTTCAGAAATAATAATCTGTTGTTTACCACCTTTAATTCTTTCAATGGCAGTTTTTGAACGTAAAATAACGCGTCCACGACCAGTTTTATATGCTTTTTTTATTCCATCAATTCCTTGTAAAATCCCACCAGTTGGAAAATCAGGACCTTTTACATATTGCATTAATTCTTCAAGCGTAGCATCTGGATGATCCATTAAATAAATCGTTGCTTGAATAGTTTCAGACAAATTATGTGTAGGGATTTCCGTTGCATATCCTGCTGAAATTCCAGTTGCACCATTAACTAATAAATTAGGAAAATGTGCAGGCAATACGGTTGGCTCATACTCAGTATCATCAAAATTTAATACCATTTCAACAGTATCTTTATCAATATCTTTTAGTAACTCTGATGAAATTTCAGATAAACGTGCTTCAGTATAACGCATTGCAGCTGCTGGATCTCCATCCATTGAACCATTATTTCCATTCATTTCAATTAATGGCTCACGTAACTTCCAGTCTTGACTTAAACGAACCAAGGCTTCGTAAATTGACGAATCTCCGTGAGGGTGGAAATTTCCCATCACATTTCCGACAGATTTAGCTGATTTCCTAAATGGCTTATCAAAAGTATTGCCATCTTCATTCATTGCAAATAAAATTCGCCGTTGAACTGGTTTTAATCCATCACGAATATCAGGTAAAGCACGTTCTTGAATAATATATTTTGAATAACGTCCAAACCGTTCTCCCATAACGGCTTCTAACGATAATTCTTGAATATTTGTAGTCATACTTTAACCTCCTTAATCGTTGTTTGAGAAATCATCATCAAATAATGATCCTTCTTGATAATATTGTAAATCTTCTGTATCTACATTACCATGTGCACCTTCAGCAGCAACTGTATCCAATAAACTTCCATCTTCTTCTAAAGAGAATTTAACATTGCGTTCAATCCATTTGCGACGAGGTTCAACTTTATCGCCCATTAATGTAGTTACCCGTCTTTCAGCAACCGCATCATCATCAATTTTTACACGTACTAAAGTCCGAGTTTCTGGATTCATTGTAGTTTCCCAAAGCTGATCAGCATTCATTTCACCTAAACCTTTAAAACGTTGAAGTGAGTACCCTTTGCCGAATTCTTTAGTGGCTTTAGTTAACTCTGCTTCAGTCCATGCATATTGAATTTTGTTTTTACGTTTTACTTTCTTTTGAATTTTATATAATGGTGGTAATGCAATGTACACCCGTCCTGCATTAATTAATGGACGCATATATTTATAAAAGAATGTTAAAAGTAAAGTTTGAATATGGGCACCATCAGTATCCGCATCAGTCATGATGATAATCTTATCATAATTGGCATCTTCGATATTAAAATCAGCACCAACACCAGCTCCAATTGTATAGATCATGGTGTTAATTTCTTCATTTTTCATGATATCTTGTAATTTTGCTTTTTGTGTATTAAGCACTTTTCCTCTTAATGGCAAAATTGCTTGGAACTTACGATCTCTTCCTTGTTTAGCAGATCCTCCCGCAGAATCACCTTCGACTAAGAAAAGTTCATTTTTACGTGCATTTTTTGACTGTGCAGGTGTTAATTTTCCTGAAAGTAATTGATCTTTTTTACGTCGTTTTTTTCCATTTCGACTTTCATCACGAGCCTTACGTGCCGCTTGACGAGCATCACGCGCTTTTAAGGCTTTACGCACTAAATCTTGCGCAAATTCGCCATTTTCCATTAAATAGTATTGAAGTTGTTCACTAACCATACTATCAACAATCGAACGCGCTTCTGGAGTTCCTAATTTGCCCTTTGTTTGACCTTCAAATTGAAGAAGTTCTTCTGGAATACGTACTGAAACAATTGCTGATAATCCTTCACGCACGTCACTTCCTTCAAGATTTTTAGCACGTTCCTTTAAAAGACCAACTTTACGTGCATATTCATTGAAAGCTTTTGTCCATGCTGTTTTCATTCCTACTTCATGTGTTCCGCCATCTTTTGTACGTACATTATTAACAAATGACATAATGGTTTCTGAGTAACCGTCATTATATTGAGCAGCTACCTCTACTTCAACTCCATCTTTGCTGCCTTCAAAATACATTACATCGCCTAAAGTATCCTTATCCTCATTTAAATAAGCAACAAATTCTTTAATTCCTTCTTCAAAATGAAAAATGTCTTGTTGACCATCACGTTCATCAGTCAACGTAATCTTAACACCTTTTAATAAAAAGGCTGATTCGCGTAATCTTTCTGCTAATGTGTCATATTTATAATGGGTTGTTGAAAAAATATTTGAATCCGGTTTAAAAGTAACTGTAGTTCCACTTTTTTTACTTGTCTTACCAATTTTACGTAAAGTTCCGACCGGATGACCTCCATCAATGAAGTCTTCCTCATATTCAACTCCATCGCGCACTGTATTAACTGTTAATTTTTCTGATAATGCATTTACTACAGAAGCACCTACACCATGCAAACCACCTGAAGTTTTATATTCACCTTGGCCAAATTTTCCTCCAGCATGCAAAACTGTAAAAATAACTTCAACTGTTGGAATTCCTGTTTCATGCATTCCAATTGGCATTCCTCGACCAAAATCTGTAACTGTAATAGAATCATCTTTATGAATGGTTACATCAATTTCTTTCCCATATCCTGATAAAGCTTCATCAACAGCGTTGTCGACAATTTCATATACTAAATGATGCAATCCACGAGAATCGGTAGAACCAATATACATTCCTGGTCGCTTTCGAACTGCTTCAAGTCCTTTTAGCACTTGAATCGAATCATCACCATAATTTTGTTTCGTCATTGCGTTCAACCTTTCTTTTATTTTTCAGTAATCTTATTATAGTCATTAATTATGTTGTTATGTAAAGTATTAATTTTAAACATACGTTCAAGATTATATCATATTTTGTAATGATACTTCTAATCTTAATTGAATGCTTGTAAGTTAAGTGTTAAAATTTTAATTGACATTTTTTAAAGGAGGCGGAGTTCTCTTGAGTTGGAAAATACCTGTAATGCTTATCATTGGATATTTATTAGGATCAATTCCATCAGGAGTATTAATAGGCAAATTCTTTTATGGAAAGGACATCCGTAATTTTGGCAGTGGAAATATGGGGACTACCAATACATTTAGGGTTTTAGGAAAAAAAGCGGGCTTTATCGTTTTGTTCATGGATTTATTAAAAGGCTCTTTAGCAGCTTTACTACCTTTCTTTTTCCATTCAAATGCCAATCCAATGTTAATTGCTTTATCGGCTATTATTGGTCATGTATTTCCAATTTTTGCTGGATTTAAAGGCGGTAAAGCAGTTGCAACTAGTGCGGGTGCATTATTAGTTTATAATTGGAAATTCTTCTTACTAGCATGGGCTATTTTTATTATTACAATCTTCATTACAAGTATGGTTAGCATGGGAAGTATCGTTGGCTTCATTTTAATTACTATAGCTGCTTTTTGTGTAGGTGATCCGGTATTAATTGGTGTAGCTCTTGGATTAACAATTTTTGTAATCATTCGTCATTGGAAAAATATTGAACGGATTAAAAATGGAACTGAAAATTTAGTTCCATTTGGGTTAGTATATTGGTGGCGTCAAAAACATCCTAAAAATAACAAATAAAAAAATTGCGACATGATTTATGTCGCAATTTTTATTTAGAAAACGCTGATTTGATATTCAGTACTAAATTTTTGATGAGCATCCAGTTCATTATTTGCAAATTTATGTTTAAAGTCTTGATCTGAATTAACAGTATCTGCTAATCCCCACCATGGTTCTAAACAAACAAATTGACCTGCTTGAGGATAACATGACCAAACTCCCATAAATTCAGCGTCTGCTACTTTTAGTTCAACTCCATGTTTTTCTTCATCATCACAAAGTTTAACTGTAGTTGGTTCTTCGCCCAAATCGAAGATGATTGCATCATTTTTAAACATTTCATGATCAACTTCAACTTCTGATGCTCTTTCTTCTTTCAAATGATCAATGTCAGTATATGATCCTTTAAGTGGAATGATGTTTCGTGTTGCATGGGGGATTAATTTAACCAGATAGTCATCATAAAATTTGTCATTAGTCATTGGCACCTTAAATGCTGGATGACCGCCAATTCCAAACCAAATTTTTTCATCTGAAGGATTTTCAACCTCATATGCAACTTTTAATTCATGATTATTGATTGTAAATTGCAATCTCAAAATAAAATCAAAAGGATACATTTTTTTAGTTTCATCAGATGAATGTAGTTCAAAAATAACTTTGTTAGATTGTTTTTCTAAAATGTTAAAGTCCATGTCACGAGCAAATCCATGTTGCTTCATATGATATGTTTGACCATTAACCGTATAAGTATCATCTTTTAAACGACCTACAATTGGAAATAAAACTGGTGCATGTCTACCCCAATATTTAGAATCAGCACTCCAAATATATTCGATTCCTGTGTTTTTATTAATTAAACTAACTAATTCTGCTCCATGCTCATTGATAGTAGCGGTTAATTGATTAGAACTAATTGTAACTGCCATTTAATCACTTCCTTAAAGAATATAGCGTGAAAGATCTTTATCGGCGGCAATTGAACCAATTTTATCTTCAACATATGATTCAGTAATAGTAATTTCCCCCATTTGCATCTCAGGGCCTTCATAGAGTAAATCTTCAAGTAATTTTTCTAAAATTGTATGCAACCGTCGTGCACCAATATTTTCGTTTTCATGATTTACTTTATATGCAATTTCTGCAATTTTTTCAATTGCTTCAATTGTAAATGTAACAGTAATATTATCAGTTTCAATTAAGGCAATATACTGCTTAATTAATGCATTTTTAGGCTCTGTTAAAATCTTAACGAAATCTTCTTTTTTCAATTCATCAAGTTCTACTCGAATTGGGAAACGTCCTTGTAATTCTGCAATTAAATCACTTGGCTTCGTTTCTGCAAATGCACCTGAACCTACAAATAAAATGTGATCTGTATTTACAATTCCATACTTAGTTTTAATTTGTGAGCCTTCAACAATTGGCAAGATGTCTCGTTGAACACCTTCTCTTGAAACTTCGCCACTATTCTTATTACCAGTAGATGCAATTTTATCAATTTCATCAATAAAGATAATTCCAGAATCTTCTGCACGTTTAATAGCAGCTGCCGCAATATCTTCAGAATCAACTAATTTTTCAGATTCTTCGCGAACTAAGATTTCACGTGCATCCTTAACTGGAAGTGTCCGTTTAACACGTTTTTTAGGCATCATTGCACTTAAATCATTCAAGTCAATTCCCATTTGGCCTAACATTCCAGATTCATTATTTAATGCTTGCTTTGGATCATCCATTTCAATGGTAATTTCCTGATTTTCTAATTGACCACTTTGGAGCTGATCTTTTACACTCATTCGTTTACTTTGAGTTTCAGCATCCACTGGTTGGTTTTCGGTTTGATCTTCCATTTGAAATGGTAATTTACCACTTTGAAGATCTTGCATCATCTTCATAAAATCAGCTTGACGATTTTCGTTATTTTCTTTTCGTTTCTGTGGAACTAAAAGCTTTACTAACCGTTCATTTGCACGTTGAACCGCTTGACTACGTACATTGGCATACATTTCATCTTGTTCTAATTTATAAGATACTTCAACCAAATCACGTACCATTGATTCAACATCTCGACCTACATACCCAACTTCAGTAAACTTAGTTGCTTCAACTTTTACAAATGGTGCATTAACAATTTTAGCTAAACGCCGTGCAATTTCGGTTTTACCTACACCAGTTGGTCCAATCATTAAAAGATTTTTAGGTTTAATTTCATCTTGCATTTCGTCAGTTAATTGCATTCGCCGATAACGATTTCGCAAAGCAACTGCTACTGCTTTTTTAGCATCTTTTTGGCCGATAATATATTTATCTAATTCAGCAACAATTTGACTTGGGGTTTTCTCGCTATTTTTCATTTTAAATTCCTCTATTCTTCAGGTTCTTCAACAATAATATTATGATTGGTGAAGATATCAATATCAGCTGCAATATCTAATGCAGCATGTGCGATTTCAGCAGCAGACATATCTGGTGCATATTTAGTCATTGCTTTAGCTGCTGCTTGAGCAAAGTTACCACCTGAACCAATAGCTAAAACGTCATCATCAGGTTCAATTACTTCACCGCCTCCAGAAACAATTAATAAATTATTTTTATCACTAACAATTAACATTGCTTCTAATTTTTGAAGTGTTTGATCTGAACGCCATTCTTGTGCTAATTCTACTGCTGCTCTTTTTAAATCATTAAATTCATTTAACTTCTTTTCAAATCGATCTTCAAGATTAATTGCATCTGCAACACCACCAGCAAAACCAACCGCAACTTTATCATTGTAGATCCGGCGAACTTTACGTGCTTGACCTTTTGCAATTACTTTTTCTCCTAACGTAACTTGGCCATCTCCAGCAACTGCTGTTTGACCATTATGCTTAACTGCACAGATTGTTGTCATGATTATCCTCCTTGAGTATTCTTAATTTTTATCATTATATGCTATTTTCTAACATTGGTCAAAAATAGTCAAAAGTAGTAATACCTTCAGGTGTATTTTATCAAAAATATTTTTGAAAAGCGAAAAATTAATTTAAATAAATTCACATAAAATTTTCTTTCATTAAAAATAGGAGACTATGACATTATAAGCCCATAATCTCCTATTTCTAATTAAAATTTATCAATTATTTTTCAAGCGGTTCTTCATAGTCACCATTTGGACAAACTACTTGACGACCTTTTTTACTCTTTTTATAGACAAGATAGTGTCCATCTTTAGGACAGTTTCTTCCAACTGGCATGTCCCATGAAACAAAGTCACAATCTGGATAACGTGAACACCCATAAAAAATCCGATTCTTTTTGGATTTTCGCTCTAAAATTTGTCCCTGTCCGCATTTTGGACAAGTAACTCCAATTTCTTTTGTAATTGCTTGGGTATTACGACATTCTGGGAAACGACTACATGCATAAAATTTACCATAACGTCCCATTTTAATTACCATTGGAGCACCACAAACTTCACAGTTAAAACCTGCAGGCTCATCTTTAATTTTAACTTTTTCAATTTTTTCAGTTGCTGAATTTAGTTCTTTTTCAAATGGTCGGTAGAACTGATCAACAACTTTAACCCACTGACGTTTACCTTCTTCAATTTCATCTAACTGGTCTTCTAAATCAGCAGTAAAGTCAATATTTAAAATATCTGGGAACCACTCATTGATCATTTTATCAACAATTTCACCTAATTCAGTTGGTTCAAATTTACGCGCTACCAATTTTACATAATAACGTTTTTGAATAGTATTTAAAGTTGGTGCATATGTTGATGGCCGTCCCACGCCATTGCTTTCTAATGTTTTAATTAAGGTTGCTTCAGTATAACGTGCAGGAGGTAAGGTAAAGTGTTGGTTTGGTTGATTTTTGACCATTTTAACAGTATCTCCTACTTCTAAATCAGGTAACTTATTATCTTTCTTTGAATTATCTTGATAAATTTTAGTAAAACCTGCAAATTTCATTTGTGATCCGTTTGCACGGTATCCAACACCATTTTGAGAAATATCAACACGAGCAGTATCATAAACTGCCGGGGTCATCTGACTAGCAACAAAACGTGACCAAATTAAGGTATATAGTTTCATTTGATCAGGTGTAAGATATTTCTTTAATGATTCTGGTGTACGTAATACAGATGATGGTCGAATCGCTTCATGCGCGTCTTGAGCGCCTTCTGGAAGTTTCCCAACACGAGGTTTAATTGCTGCATATTCTTCGCCATAATTTTCATGAATAAATTTAGAGGCTTCATGTTTAGCAACTGCTGAAATTCTTGTAGAATCTGTTCTCATGTAAGTAATTAATCCTACTGAACCACCTCGTCCAATATTAATTCCTTCATACAACTGTTGTGCCACCATCATTGTTTTAGAAGTTTTAAATTTTAAGTTATTATTAGCAGTTTGTTGCATTGTCGAAGTTGTAAATGGAAGTGGTGGTTGGCGTTTACGTTCTTTCTTTTGAACATTAGTGATTGTAAATTCTTTATTAGAATCTAACTGTTGTGAGATTTTTTGCACATCATCATTTTTAGCTAACTTGGTCTTCTTGCCATTAATCCCATAAAATTCAGCGTTAAACTTAGCACGTCCTTTTTGGAATTGAGCATCAATTGTCCAGTATTCTTCAGGAACAAACTTTTTAATTTCTTCTTCTCGCTTAATAATTAAATTTAAAGCGATTGACTGAACACGTCCAGCTGATAATCCTTTTTTTATTTTTGCCCATAAAATTGGTGAAATGGAGTAACCTACCAATCGATCTAAAACGCGACGTGCTTGCTGTGCATCCACTAAGTTCATATCAATTGAACGTGGATTTTTAAAAGCATTTTTAACAGCTTCTTTTGTAATTTCATTAAATACAACTCGATTTTTATCTTCTGGATTTAATCCAAGTAAATAAGACAAATGCCACGCAATTGCTTCTCCTTCACGATCCGGGTCAGAAGCCAAATATACATGGTTAGCCTTTTTGGCTTCTTTTCGCAATTCTTTAATGACATCACCTTTTCCACGAATTGAAATATAATGTGGTTCATAACCATTATCAATATCAATCCCCATCTTACTTTTAGGTAAATCACGGATATGTCCTAAACTGGCCACTACTTTATAACGTGAACCTAAATATTTTTGAATTGTTTTAGCTTTAGATGGAGATTCCACAATTACTAAATTCTTTTTTATCTTTCTCGTGGTCTTCTTTTTAGTCTTCTTACCTGTTGATTTTGTTTTTGCTGCAGGCATTCAACCACTCCTTAACTCAAATCAATTAAATTTCTTTAAAATCGATTTTCATGTTAGGACAAAATTATTCTATTTGTCAAGTCATCTAAATTCTTCCATAATATCTGCACTTGATAAAATCATCTTTGCACCTTCACTAATTAATTGATTGCATCCAGCCGATAAAGAATGATCGATTCTTCCTGGAACCGCTAAAACATTACGATTTTCTTCAAGTGCTAAATTTGCAGTAATTAAACTTCCACTTCTTTTTTTAGCCTCAACTACTAGCAATGAATCACAAAGTCCCGCAATAATTCTATTACGCATTGGGAAATGGTGCTTCTTAGGTCCTTGACTCACAGGATATTCAGTAAGGACTAAGTGATTTGCTCCTAAATATTCTTGTAACTCAAAATTACACTTAGGGTAATGAAAGTCTAGTCCGGTTCCAATTACTCCAATTGTTTTACCTGCATTAGCCAGTGTAATTCGGTGACAAATACTATCGACACCTTGTGCTAATCCACTCACAGTTACAATATTTTGAGAAACAATTTGCGGAAGTAGTGTTTGTAATACTAAGTTAGCATATTGACTATTTTGACGTGCTCCTACTACTGCAAGAATTTTATTTTCAGCCAGCGTTAAATTACCTTGATAAAACATTACAAGCGGTGGATGATAAGTTTCTTTTAATTTTTGCGGATAATTGTCATCTATCAATGTTACTGCTTTAGCAATTTTTAACGTATCTTGAACTAATTTAAAATTCTGTTTTGAATTTAAGTTATAAATAATTTGACTAGCTTTAGTGGTTTGTAATTTTAAGATTTCAGACAAATCATTTTTATTTGGAAATAATCCGGTTTGCTGAATAAAATTCAAAATACGATGCTCACTAGCAACTCCAATTCCTGGACATACATGTAAGTTCAATAAATATTCTTTAATTTCCATAAAAAAACTCCTTTAACAACAATATTTGCCTCACTATATAAATACGTTGTTAAAGGAATTTTTTAGTAAAATTTTGCTACTGGTTCAAAAGTTTTTCGATGAATTGGAGTTACGCCTAAAGTTTTAAGCCCTTCTAAATGTTTTTTTGTACCATAACCAACATTATTGGCAAAATCATATCCTGGATATTTTTTATCATATTCAATCATTAAATTATCCCGATATTCTTTTGCAACAATACTTGCCGCTGAAACTGAAATAGATTTAGCATCACCCTTAATTAATTTTAATTGAGGAATACTAGTATCAATTTCCATAGCATCAATAATCAATTGTTGTGGAAGTGTATTTAAATTTAAAAGCGCTTCTTTCATCGCAACTTTTGTTGCTTGATAAATATTAATTTCATCAATTAATTTATTATCAGCAACACCTATTCCTACTGCAACTGCTTTTTCTAAAATTAATGGGTATAAGATTTTCCGCTTTTTATTTGATAATTGTTTTGAGTCATTTACCTCTACTAAATCAAAATCATGTGGTAAAATTACCGCAGCAGAAACTACTGGTCCCGCTAATGGACCTCTTCCAACTTCATCAATTCCTGCAACTAAATCGATTCCTTGATCCCAAAATTCTTTTTCAAAGTGAAAACGTTTTTCAAATTCAATATGTTGCTTCTTAATCTTCATTTGTCGTTTATAAAATTGCTGTACTGCTACTTGAACACCTTTACGTTGATCATTTTCAAGCTCTTTTACAAATTCTATACTAGGATTATCATTTAATTTTTGTCTAATTTCATTGATTTTCATAAATCATTCCTCATTTTCATTTGGCAATGAATCTAATGTAAATCGTCCTAACTTACCTTTCCGTACTTCAAAAATTAACCGTTCACTTGCACGTTCATAATCATCTTTAAAGCCCATTTTTTGTGTCAAGTTAAGTAGTAAGTTTACAGTTGTATCTTGCAATTTATCTTCTGTTAAATGATATCGTTCAATTAAAGCTTGCGGATGATTTTCAACAAAATATTCTAATGCATATAACGCAACATCATCTTTAGCATACAAAGTATCCTTAATTGCTCCTGTTAAAGCTAATTTTTTACCTACTAACGGATCTTCAAATTTAGGCCATAAAATTCCTGGAGTATCTAGTAACTGAAGAGTTTTACCTGCTTTTAACCATTGTTGTGATTTAGTTACTCCTGGTTTATTTCCAGTTTGGGCAACATTTTTCTTCACTAAATGATTTAATAATGTTGATTTACCAACATTAGGAATTCCTAAGCACATAATTTTAATCCGTTGATTAATGATTCCTTTTTCTTTGCGCTTTGTTAATGTATCTGCCATAACTTCTTTAATTTTATTTTCAATTGCTTTTAAAGATCCTTGGTTACTATTAATTGCAATCGCTGGTTGTCCATTTTCTTCATAATATTTAACCCATGTACTTGTTAATTTAGGATCTGCCAAGTCCGCTTTTGTTAAAACTCGAATAGTAGTTTTATTTTGTAAAATTTCCTCTAATTGTGGATTACGTGATGATTCTGGTAAACGAGCATCAACCAATTCCAAAGCAACATCTACTAATTTAAGATTTTCTTTTACTAGGCGGACAGCTTTCGCCATATGTCCTGGATACCATTGAATTGTTGTCATTACTACACTTCCTTAAGCCATTTTCTCTGAATATTGTTGCCATATCTCATCAAAAACACTCATTGATGGCAAGTATGAGGCATTCATTTCTAAATATGCTGAAACTTCGTGATATGAAGTTGATTGTTTAGGAAATCCTTGATCAAAAAAAGCATCATTTGCAAATTGAGTTATTTCATCATGTTTATTAGGATTTCGTAAAGTCATTAAAAAACGATAAAAACTTTGTCGATACATTTTATTCTCCTACTGATTACTTGGAATTAAAACATCAAATTGAATTTTATTATTTTTTAAATCGAGCTCTTGTGCTTTTATTTTTAAATCATTTTTAGCAGTCAATTTGTCCAAGCGCAATGTGATCTGTTTTTTCTTTGAATTAATTTGCACAATCCCTTTTAAATTATAATTCTTTTTAACATAATTCAATATAAAAGCTGGAGGAGCATTTAAAGAACCAACTCCAATTGAATTAATTTTAAGCACAATATTTCCATCAGAATTCAAAGATGGTTTAGTGTTCGCTGAGAAAGTAACCTTTTTTCCTAAAACACTAGTAGTTCCCATTAAAATTGCGGAAGAATCATTAATTAGAAACTTATATTCAATGCCACTATTTTTTTGTGCTTTTTGTAGCAAATAATTAATTGCTGAACTAAAATCTGCTTTATTCATGGTCATTTTTATAGTTGAATAATCTTTTGCATTTACTTTAGTTGTATTTTGTTCAACTTTTGCTTGTGACGTGCTTGGAACAGAAACTTTATATGTAATCCAAAGACTAAAACCTAAAATTACCAATACTAAAATTATAAAAGCCCATTTCCATGGATTATGTTTTTTCTCATTTATTGTTTTCATTATTTCACTTCTTTGTCGTTTGAGGATTTAACCATTGTGATTTATGTTGCATCATTACTTTATAAAGTTGATCAGCCATATATTGGTATCCCTTTAAGTTAGGATGAAAATGATCATTAGATGATAGATAATTATTCTTTTCTTTATCATTATTTAAAGTTTTTTCAACTTCACTACTTGATAATTTTTCTAAATTTAATTGACTTTCTTCCTTTAATTTATCTTGATTTTTTCCTAAATATTGTCCTTGTGAAAGTCGTTCATTAACATTTACAAAATACACCTTTTTATCCTTAGAAACTGTCTTTTGCGTATCTTCAACCCATTGATCCGTATATTTTTGTAAATCTGTAACTGTTGGAAAATATACATAAAACGGATTATATACACTAATTACAAAAATAGGTGCACTGGAATTATATTTACGTACCGTTTTAATTAAAGAATTAACTCTTTCTTCATATCTTTTTTCTTCTCTTGGTATAATTTGCGATAAATTATTAGTAAAGACACTTTCAAAATTATTTTGTAGCACTTGCATTAAATCATTGCCACCAAATGTCATTGTAATTACATTGGCATCTTTAATTTTTTGCTGCATCTCACTACTATTTTTTAACCGACTTTGAATTTGATCAGTCCGATCACCAGTCTTTCCATAATTAGTAGTTGAAACCTTTACATAATAATTTTTTTGCAATTTTTCCTTGATTAAATACACATACCCACCTTTTTTAGTTGGATCTTGTTCTCCATAAGTAAGCGAGTCACCTAAACCAACTAAAGATATTTTCTGTGTATGAATCTCTTTTTTAGAATTTTGAGTACTTTCTTTGCGAAAATTTAAAATACCTAGTATTAGCGCAATAATCGCAAGAATTACTCCTAGACTTTCGATTACTTTTTTCAATGTAACAAAACCTCTTTAATATTAATTGCACAATACAATTATCTAAAAGACAATCAACGTTGCAATCACCAAAACAGCCATAAATTGCACATTACAATTATATTCTTTTATACGTAATAAATTCAAAGGATGGTTTTTGTTGTTCAAACTGTTGGTAACTAATGATTTCAAAATTTTCATAATTAATTAATGGCATTTTCGTATCAGCATCATACTGTTGATGAATAGTTGTACGATACAAATAATCGACCTCATCTTTGTACATTTCAAATAATGTTGCACCACCAATTATAAAAATTAATTGACATGGATCTTGTTGACCTATCCATTGATCTAAATCTTTTTTTGAATGTACTACGGTCACCTTTGATTGATCAACATCTAACTTTGAATGTGTTAAAACAACATGATGTCTTTGCGGTAAAATTCCTGGCAAACTCATAAATGTTTTTTTTCCCATTATCATTGGATGGTTTAATGTTTCTTCTTTAAAATGCTTTAAATCGGCAGGTAAATGCCATGGTAAGTGCCCATTTACTCCAATATTTTGATTTTCATCTTCTGCCCAAATATATGCTAACATTGCTTACTCCTCTTTAAACTGCTACAGGTGCTTTAATTGCAGGTGCTGGATTATAGTCTAGTACTTTAATGTCTTCCATTTCAAAATCTTCAATATGTTTCTTTTCTGGATTTAACCAAAGTGTAGGTGCTTCTACTGGCGTGCGCTTTAATTGTTCTTTTACTTGATCAAAGTGATTCTTATAAATATGCGCATCACCTAATGTATGCACAAATTCACCAACTTCTAAGTTGGTTTCACGTGCAATTAAATGCGTTAACATCGCATAACTGGCAATATTAAATGGAACTCCTAAAAAAGTATCTGCACTTCGTTGGTAAAGTTGACAGCTCAATTTACCATCAACCACATAAAATTGAAAAAGGACATGGCATGGTGGTAATGCACTTGTAGGAACATCTTCTGGATTCCATGCAGTCACAATTAAACGCCGAGAATTAGGATTAGTCTTAATTTGTTCAATGACATTTTTAATTTGATCAATTGTTTTTCCTTTACTTGTTTTCCAGTGACGCCATTGAGCACCATAAACATCACCTAAATTGCCATATTTTTTAGCAAACTCATCATCATTTACAATTCGTTGGCAAAATTTCTTTTTTTCTTCACGATATAATTTGTTAAATTCGGGATCTTCTTGTGAGCGTAATCCAAAGTTTGTCATATCTGGACCATGATATTCATCACTTTGCACCCAATTTTTAAAAGCCCATTCATCCCAAATATGATTTTTATGTTGTAAAAGAAATTGAATATTAGTGTCTCCTCTTAAAAACCAAAGAAGTTCACTTTTAATTCTATTAAAAGCAACTTTTTTAGTTGTTAGTAGCGGAAATCCTTGACTTAAATCAAAACGCATTTGATAACCAAATAAACTTTTAGTTCCTGTTCCCGTTCGATCATCCTTAATATGTCCATGATCTAAGATGTCCTTAATTAATTGTAAATATGGTCCTTCAACAATTTCTGTCATAATCAATACTCCTTACTAATTTTGATTTGCAATTTGATCAAGTTCTTCCCAACGTTCCATTTTTTTCATTGATTCTTCATCGATTTGATCGATTTCACGTTGTAAATCACCTAATTTAGCATAATCTGTGCCCAATGTAGCTTCCATTTCATTTTGCAATTCTTGTCTTTTATTATCTAATTCATCAATTTGTTTTTCAAGTGTTTCATATTCTAATCTTTGAGCATAGGTTAATTTTTTCTTAGTTTTTGAAACACTTTTTTTATTTTCTTGTTTGGACTTTTCTTTTTTATTTTCAGTAACTTTTGCTTGATTACCAATAGACTTTTTCAAATAATCTGTAAGTAATCCTGAATAGCGCTCGATTTGAGCATTACCATCAAAAATATATAATTGATCAGCAACTTTATCTAGAAAATAACGATCATGTGATACCGTTATTACAGTACCATCAAAATTATCTAAATAATCTTCAAGAACTGTTAAAGTGCCTATGTCTAAATCATTAGTAGGTTCATCTAGTAATAATACATTAGGTTGTTGAATTAGCAATTTTAATAAATATAGCCGTCTTTTTTCCCCACCTGATAGTTTGCGAATTAAAGTTCCATGCATAAATCTTGGAAATAAAAATTGTTCTAGCAACTGTGTTGTACTAACACGTTCACCATTTTTATTAACAACGCTTTGTCCCACTTCATTTAAGTAGTTAATGACTCTTTTATCTTCTGGAATCGGTTCAGTTTGTTGTTGGTAATATGCTAATTTGACGGTTTCACCCGTAATTAGCTTACCTTCATCTAAAGCTACTTTTCCTGCTAAAATATTTAATAATGTAGATTTCCCGGCACCATTTAGTCCAGTAATTCCAATTCGATCACCTGCATTAATCATCATATTAAAATGATTAAGAATTAGATGACTACCAACTTTTTTAGAAGCATTTTCTAATTGCAATACTTTTTTTCCAAGACGCTGTGACCCTAAATTGATTTGAACATTTTGGTCCACCTTAACCTTGTTATTAACACTTTTTTCAAGATCATGAAAATGATTTATGCGGGCTTGTTGTTTAGTTGTACGTGCTTTTGCTCCGGTCCGTATCCAAGCCAATTCTTTTTTATATAATTGCTGTTGCTTATGCTCTTGAGTTAGTTCGCGTTCAATTCGCTCGGCTTTTTGAGCAACATAATCCTCATAATTTCCTTCATAAGAGTAAAGTTTTCCAAATGATAATTCCATGATTTTAGTTGCAACTTGATCTAAAAAATAACGATCATGAGTCACAACTAACAATGCACCTTTATAATTCGATAGATATTTTTCTAACCATTCAATAGAATCAAAATCTAGATGATTAGTAGGCTCATCTAAAATTAACAAATCTGGTGCTTGAATCAAAACTTGTGCTAAACCAACGCGTTTCTTTTGTCCACCTGAAAGTGTCTTAATCTTTTGCGTTAAATCCTTAATTTGTAACTGCGTTAAAATGGTTTTGACTTCACTGTCAGCATTCCAAGCATCTTCTTGATTCATTTTCTTTTCAGCATCATCATAACGTTTTTGTAACTTTTCATTTTCAGGATTTTCACTATATTTCGATAATGCATTTTCATATTCACGAATAGTTTGAAATATTGGTGAGGCCCCTTCAAAAATTGCATCCATAATCGTTTTATTTTCATCAAATTCTGGAAGTTGAGTTAAATATCCAATCCGATAGTCATTTGGTTTAATTAACTTTCCTGAATCAGCCGGATCAAGACCAGTAAGTGCATTTAATAACGTTGTTTTCCCTGAACCATTTGTTCCAATTAAACCGATTCGATCATGTTCATTGATAATAAAATTAGCATCTTCAAATAATGTTTTTTCGCCATATGTTTTGGTTAGATGTTCAATTCGTAAAGTTTGCATCTTTTCGCTTCCTAATCAAAATTTGTTTTCACAAAATCTAATAATTTTGTCCGTTGATTTTGTAAATTTCCATTTAAAATTTGTTCTTTTACAGTTTCTAAAATCTTCCCAATTTTAGGTCCTGGTTTAATTTCTAATTCTTTAATTAAATCTGTTCCAGTAATAGCTATTTCACTAGTTGATTTAATTGGCAAAGCCTCATAATATTTTTTAATTTCTTGATCTGAAATATCCGTTTGCTTAAGTAGCTTGGCAACATGATTAGCTGCTAATATTAAATCAAGTCCTGTATCAAATAAGAGTTGCGGATTAGTAAAATCTTGCGTTGATTCAAGTGCAATTTGGCCAATTTCAACTTGATTAATTAACTCTTTTGAAGTCTTCCAACGTCGCATTAACTTAGTAGTTTCAAGTGGTGTTAATCCAAACTCATGTCCCATCAAAATCCAACACTCTACTTCAGAATTTAAATGTAAATCATTAATCTCACTAATTTTTTCAAGTCCAGAACCATATTGATCAAAATCTGGACAATACTTGTATAAGTTTGTTTCAATAAATGTTTTAATTGCATTTTGTGGATTGTGTCCTAAAAGCAACTTTATCCATTCAACGTGGATTCGTTCAACTGCAATTTTTTCCAGCAAAGGAGCATTATCCTGAATGGCTTTTTCTGTATTTTTTTCAATTTTAAAATCCAGTTGACTCATAAAGCGAATGCTTCGCATCATTCTTAAAGCATCTTCATGATATCTTTCGTGTGGATCTCCAACTGCACGAATAATATGATTTTTTAAGTCTTCCAACCCATTAAATAAATCAACTATATTCCCATTTACATCCATTGCTAGTGCGTTAATGGTTAAGTCGCGTCTTTTTAAATCTTCTGCTAATGAGCGCACAAAAGTAACATGATCAGGTCTTCTAAAATCTTGATAAGTTGACTCCGTTCTGAAAGTCGTTACTTCATACCCTTCACCATGATCTAGAACCATAACTGTGCCATGTTCAATTCCAGTATCTACAGTTCTTTTAAAAATACTCTTAATTTCTGCTGGGTATGCACTACTAGCAATATCAACATCATGTAAAGGTAATTCTAACAATGTATCTCGTACACAACCACCAACAAAATAAGCTTCAAATCCTGCATTTTGAATAGCTTCTAAAACTGGCTTAGCTTTTTTAAATTCTTCTGGAAATTTTGTAATTTTCATTTTATCATCTCACAATTTATTTCTAACGTTTATTTTATCAAATGTAATAATGACTATCTATTAATTAAACAAAATTTTCACTCAATGAAAATTAACTATAAATTTTTCATAATTTTCAATTCGCAATGGTAGCACTTTTCAAAGATATTTGGTAATCTAGAAAAAGATATTTTATTTTGATTGGAGGCAAATTATGGCTGTAAAAAAAGATGAACGACTTCGTTTTCTTGATTTTTTAATGATTACAATTGGCACAGGAATATATGCATTTGCATTCGTTACTATCAATATGACTAATCGTTTTGCTGCTGGTGGAATTGCTGGGGTTACTTTGATTTTAAAATTTTTAGCTGGTGTTAACCCTGCAGTTTCTACAGTTTTAATCAATATTCCCCTTTTAATTATTGGTTATCGTTATTTAGGACGACAATCTTTGATCTATACAATCTATGGTACATTCAGTCTTTCATTTTGGATTCAAGTATGGCAAGTTGTTCCCGTTAACTTGAATCTTCACCATGATTTATTCATCGCTGCAATTTTAACTGGGATTATTGCTGGTTGCGGTTTAGGAATAACTTATCGGTTCAATGGAACTACAGGTGGAACTGATATTATTGCACGAATTCTAGAAAAGAAAAAAGGATCAGCTATGGGACAATCATTGTTCGCACTTGATGTGATTGTGTTAACTGCCTCACTCACATATGTTGATTTACGTCGGATGATGTATACTCTAGTTGCTTCTTTTGTTCTTTCAAGAGTAATTAACTTTGTTCAAGATGGCGGATACTCCGCTCGTGGAATTATTATCATGACTCAACATCCTGAAGAAATTTCAAATGAAATTATCGCTACTATGAATCGCGGAGTTACCTATCTTCAAACTGAAGGTGCTTTTTCACGACGTCAAGGAAAAGCTTTATATTGCGTAGTTAGTCAAAGCGAAATTACAGAAGTTAAACGAATTATCGCAAAATTTGATAAACGGGCATTTGTCTCCATTGTTGATGTTAACGAAGTAATTGGTGAAGGTTTTACCTATGAACCCGAAAAATAAACATTAAGAAGGTATGATTGAACCATGCCTTCTTTTTTGATATACTTTGATAGTTAAAGTAACATTTTATTATTGGAGGAATTCCCGATGTCTTTTCCTTATCAAGAAAGATTTACTAATTACTTAGCATCAGAATTATTTTTAGCTGATTCTACTATCAATGACTTAGTTAATGATGTTGAACGCTTTTTTAAATATCTTCGTCAAAAAAACTCAAACTATATTAATAACCCTTCTGTATTAAATTTATCAGAGTTAGATGTTAAGGAATATCTTGGATTTTTACAAATTCAAAAAAATATTAAAAATTCAACATATAACAAAATTCTGACTCATTTAAACAAATATTTTATCTTTCTTTTTCAAAATCAACTAATTACTTCGTTACCTACTCTTTCGCTTAAAGGATTGACTAAAAACAATTCTTCTCAAAAATTGACGGATTGGACCCAAAATATTGAATTATATTTGAAAGATTTTCAATTATCATTTTATACTCGACTAACTTTATTGTTGTTGTCCCACTATTACACTATTACAGAAATTATCGAACCCAGTTTTTATAAAGTTCTTACTGTTGAAAATTGGAATCCAACTGAAAAAGATTTTTTGAATCAATTTAACCACTTCCATCAAAAATATGAGCAGCTGCAACAATCCAAAAGTCTTTTTCTTAAAGAAAAAATTAACCTTGCTCAACCTGCTTTAAGTTTAGCTGGATTACATAAAGTTTTAAAAAAAGATCAGGGTAAAATTGATATTGAATTAAAACCATCTAAACTTTATCAAAGTGCGGTTTTAGATTTTATTAACAAAAATCAAACTCTTACTGATGATGAACTTTGTCAACATCTTAGATTAACAATTGAATCGTTGGCATATTATCGAACCTTAAATTCACAAAAATAAAGAGCAATGATATTTGTGAAGTGAACCCCAAAAGTTGAACACTTTATTAAATTAAGCAGTTAGGGATTGAGTTCTGTATTGAACAGAACTTAGTCCTTTTAATTTTACCTTAATTCTTTCATTATTATAGTAATAAATGTACTGATGGATTGCTCGAATTAATTCATCAGTATTTTTATATTGGCTTTCATAACCATAAAACATCTCTCTTTTCA
>NZ_JBSJYT010000010.1:0-65812 GCF_053711055.1 Ligilactobacillus sp. LYQ135
GACTCATTTACTAGCGAATTGACTTCGCAAATATGTTTGCATTTCATTTTCATGAATTGCCCTGCACATTTGTTTATCGAAACGTTATTCAGTTTTCAAAGATCTACAACTTATTGTTATCTTAGTAACAACTCTTAAAATTATACTCTTTTAAAATTAAATGTCAACACCTAATTTTAAAAATATCAAAAACAAATTTTTAAAAGTTATGTCATTTCCTGACAACGATATTTATTTTACCAACTGAAAACACTATCGTCAAGGCGTTTTTTCAACTTTTTCAAAAAACATTTTTATCCAAACATTAAAGATTATCTAGTAACATTTTTTCGTTTTTTACTTTTTATAACAAATTTTAATAACTTTAAGTCCCATTACTAAAGTTAATTTCACGAATAATACTAAATACACATGCAATGTTAATCACTATCTTCCAATTCCTTAGGATGAAGACAAAGGCACTAGTTTTATTTAAAACTCCAGAAGATGCATTAAAAGCAATTGAAAACGGTGTTAATATTAAATGATTCAATAGCTCAAAGTTGCAGTTAACAAAGTGCTTTAAGACATATGACAAGTTATACGAAATGGGAGGTCCGTAAGACTCCAAGCGACTCTCCAGAAAATATGATGGAACTTGTTGATAAGGCACGTAAAGAATTTAAAAACAAAAAGCAGATCTTGATTTTCAAGACCTGCTTTTTGTTACTTATCTCTTTTAATTACACGTTTGATATTGCGCTTTAATACTTGGAAGAATGTAAGAGAGCGAACGATATTTTGAGGATCTACGTAATTTCTGCAAGCACGTAGTACTTTTTTTGGTTCTCTAGATGAAAAGATGTACATCCGTCCATCTTTAGTTTGAATTGCGTACCGTGGAATGCACTTTCCTTTGCGATAAATTGAAGCAATAATTTTATCAACTTCATCCCAGGGAATCTGAAGATAGTGATTAACATTGTCACCATAAAACTCGAAAGCTTTATTCCCGACCATTAACTTTCCATATGTACTTAGCCCATGATGGTACACTGCTTTTTCAACTACATCTGCTTTTGAATTTAACGATTGAACCATATATTTCCCTTTCTACATTCTTAGATTTTATTAAAGTAAGCCAACTGCGTGACCTGCAATACCTAAAGCGAATAATGCAATGATAATCCAAATTGGTGAAACTTTCTTTTTAAGTAACCACATGCAAAGCAATGTAAGAAGAAGACCTGCTAAACCAGGAATTAATTGATCAAACACATTTTGTAATGTTGTTACTTTTATATGAGATAATGCTAGACCATTACCATTATCATAAAGTTCTAACGCCTTTTGAATACCTGCATGACCTGATGGAAGTGAATTCCAATCAATATATGCACCTTTTTGTAATTCAACCTTTGAAATAATTGGTTTGAAATCAATTTTTACCCATCGTTCAATCAATGAGCCTAAAACGAACATCCCTAACATTGAAGCTCCACGAGTAACGTCTTGCATCATTGTACCGGACATATCATCTGTAATTGCTGAACCGGCTTTATAACCAAATTCTTGGGTATACCACATAAAGCCCCAACGGAACAAGTTCCAAACAACAAAGAATAAAATTGGTCCTAAAAGGTTTCCACTCATCGCAAGTGAAGCGCACAAAGCACCTAAAATTGGACGAACTGTAAACCAAAAGACTGGATCACCAACACCAGCTAAAGGTCCCATCATCCCAACTTTAACACCGTTGATTGCTTCATCATCAACCGCACCACCATTAGCACGTTCTTCTTCTAAGGCCAATGTAACCCCAAAGATTGGCGAAGCCATAAATGGTGTAGTGTTAAAGAATTCCATGTGACGTTTTAAGGCTGCTTGACGATCTTCATCTGTTTTGTAAAGTTTCTTGATTGCTGGAATCATTGAATATGCAAAACCACCATTTTGCATTCGTTCATAGTTCCATGAACCTTGCAAGAATTGAGAACGTGCAGCAACTTTAAGCCGCGTCTTTTTATCAAGTTTAATTCTGTTCTTTTCTTCAGCCATCTTTACTCACGCTTCCTTTCTATTAATAATCATCTAAAATGTCGCCAAGTGGATCGCCAGTATTGCTTGAGCCACCATTGTTACCACCGTTGCCACCTTTTTTGTCAAGGTTCAAGTAAATCAATGTGAAGGCAACAGCCAAAGCACCAATAGCTAACAATGTTAAATTACTTAAAGCTGCAATAACAAAACCGATAATGAAGAATGGCCATGTTTCTTTTGTAGCCATCATGTTAATAACCATAGCGTAACCTACAGCAACAACCATTCCACCACCGATTGTCATTCCATCTGATAATACAGGAGGAATTGCATTTAACATGTGTTGAACTGTACTTGTTGGGATGATTAATAATAATCCACAAGGAATAGCAACACGTAAACCTTGTAAAATAATAGCAATAATTTGCCACATGTTCATTTTTTTAAAGCTAACTTCTTCAGCTGCTTTATCCATAGCGTGGCTAATACCAACACAGATTGTTCGCACGATCATATTTAAAACTAGACCAGCAACCGCAAAAGGAACTGCCATTGCAACCGCCGTCATAACTCCTTTAGTACCTAAATTTCCCATTGCTAACACAATTGCAGAAGCAGTTGAAGCAAAAGCGATATCAGGAGCAACCGCAGCTCCGATGTTGGCCCATCCTAAAACAATCATTTGTAATGAACCACCAAGAATAACCCCAGCAGTCAAATTCCCTGTTACTAAACCAATCAATGTACAAGTAACTAATGGTTGATAAAATTGAAATTCATCTAAAATTCCGTCCATACCTGCTAGAAAGGCAATGATAAGGACTAAAATCGCTTGAATTGCAGACATATGATTTCCTCCTTACTATTTCTTTTCGGCTAATTCTTTACGAGCCTTATCAACAAGTTCCATCATATTTTCTGGAGAGTCACTTGGAACTTTACGTACATCAAACTTAACTCCCATTTCGTGTAACTTGTCATATGTCTTAACGTCTTCTTCATTAAGTGAAAGTACTTTGTTAACCGCAACTTTACCTTCAGAGTGAGCCATTGAACCGATGTTAAGAGTTTTAATATCAACACCGCCTTCAATTGCTTTTAATGCATCTTCTGGAGTTTCAAATAAAACTAATGCTTTCGTTGCACCGAAGCGAGGGTCTTTTGCAACTTGAATCATCTTCTTAATTGGAACAACATTTGCTTTTACTCCAGGAGGAGCAGCTTGAATAATCATGTTCTTTCTTAACTTGTCTTTTGCAACGTTATCTGAAACAACAATGATTCGATCAGGGTTAACTGATTTTGTCCATGCAGTTGCAACTTGACCGTGAAGTAAACGACTGTCGATTCGAGCTAAGCCATACTTGATATGGCCATCACCTAAAACAGTTCCTTCTGGAATGGTACTAGTTGGTTGTTTACTTTCTTCTTTAGCAGGTGCTTTTTCTGTCTTAGGTTGTAAACTCTCAGGTAATGTCTTGATACCATCTTTTCCTGAGTTTACGATTTGAGTGGCAATTTCACGAGCAGTGATGCCATCTTGTAAGCGTGCACCATAAGCTTCAATTAACATTGGCAAGTTCATACCTGTAACGATTGCCCATGTATCTTTGTGTTGTTCAAATAAGTTACTTGCTTGATTAAATGGAGTACCACTCCATAAATCAATCAAGAACAATACTTGTTCTGGATCATCAAAAGACTTAACGGCATCTTCCATTTTCTTGCGAATGTCATCTGGTCCTTCGCTAGGCTTAAGAACACAGGCTTTAACATTTTCTTGTTTACCGAAAATCATTTCACCTGATTGGTAAATACCTTCAGCGAAGCCACCATGGCTAGCAAGGATAATCCCTACCATAATATCTTCCTCCTTAAAATCGTGTCATTTCTTTGTTACAAAATAAATTAAACTACTCAACAGTAACCAAATGCTTATCAAGCATCAGTTTCCATAAATCCTTAGCTGAATCACTTGAAACTTTACGAATTTCAAGTTTGATTCCGTGTTGATGCAAGCGACTGAATGTTTCAATATCGTCTTTGCTAACCGATATAGCATCACTGATCATTTGTTTTGAACTATCAAAACTAAGCGAACCAACATTGATTTGAGAAACGCTGATTCCATTCAAGATCAGCCGCAAAGCATCCTGGGGATTTTCTACCAGTAACATGACTTTCGTTCCGTCAAAGCGACCGTCGCGGTTAATTTGAATCACTTTTTGCAGTGGAACAATATTAGTTCTAATTCCTGGTGGAGATGCTTGCTTAATCAAAGTCTTTCGAATATCATCATGTGCAACTTGATCAGAAGCAATAATAATCCGATCGATCTTCAAAACACGCGCCCAATTAGTTGCGACTTGTCCGTGAAGCAAACGGCTATCGATTCGAAGTAACTGAACTTGTAACATCTAAACCATACTTTCATCTATTAAGGTATCCGCTTTCAAAAATAATAATAAATAATTGCCATCACTCATACAGAAAACCGATACCAATTTATTTTGATTACACCTTACATGTAGCAAGAAGCGTGCCAACTTTGTGTATACCTCCGAAAACACCATCATATAAAGAAAAAATCACACTTATACACTATTTTTTAGTGTATAAATGTGATTTGTATTACTCAATTTCTTTTTGTGTATCAATTAATTTCTCAATGTAATAAACTTCTTCATCTGGGAGTTGCAAATTTAAGCTATCACTCAGCATTTGATTGGCCTTTTTAACTACACCATATAGTGGATGAGTTTGAATTTCATCCATATCAATTTGCGAGTGAATCGCAAGCGAACTGTTAGTTAAGATTCTTTCAATAACTCCTGCTAAGTGCATACTTAAATTAATTTTGAGAGTATTCCGTAATTCAAATGGCACTTTGCGTTCAATAATTCCACAGTATTCCCATAAAACATCACCGACTTTTTGTGGATTTAAAAATGTGAAATACTGTCCTAAATATTGATAAATTCGTTTTTTTGCTTCTTGTGGAGATGCCTCTAGCTCCATTCGAGCAGTCGTATTATTAGTATAATTTTCAACAATGGTAACAAACTGTTCGCCACCACCTTGAAGTAACTTTTCAAGTGAAATAAATGGTACACTTAATTTCGGCCGAACAATTCCAGTTACTGCAATTACTTGATATTCTTGTTGAATTTCAGCAATCGTTTGTTCCAAATTAATAACTGAAATTGGAAGCACTACAATGTCATCAATTAAATGATCTAACAAAATATTATCTAGCATCTTCTTAATTTTTACAGCAGTACCTTGCCCTGTGGAACAAATTGCCAAAATCGCCTTAGGTTTGCCATCAATTTTTTCAGGAATTGTGGGTGATAATACCTCTTTTTCATCTTGTTCTGAAGTTCGCGAATAACCGTTAAACTCAGATAATTCACGGTATACATTTTCAAGAGTACTATCAATTAATGCCGTCTTACGTGCAGTTTCTAATACTAGTGCGGTTGTAACCATATCAATTGTTTTAACTTTAATTCCAGTATGACGGGTAATTTTTTCGTCAAATGTACTTAGTGATCCCATATCAACAAGTAAAATTACTCCATTCCCATGATTTAACTGGCGTACTTTTTCTTCAATTCCTTTAAGTGCCTCTTCTGGATTCATATCCAATGACATATCAAAAGCACCTAAATTATCAGTATCCAGTAACTGATTGACTACTTGCACCATTGAAGAAGCCGTACTATTACCGTGTGCTGCTACTAAAACGCCCACTTTGCCATTTTGCTTTTCATCTTTTAATGAAATTAACAAAACTGCTAAGTAATATAATTCAGATTCTGGAACTGGCATATGGTAGTAGTTTTCAATTTCCTCTTTAACTGTTTTAGCATATTCAAGTTCTTGCGGATAATCTTGTACCATTGAAATCATATTAGGTTCGGCTTTACGCAACGGTTTACCAGATTCGATTCGCTTTATAAAGGAACTAATATGCAAACTCATCGCATATAAAAAGTTCCCTGTACTTGTGTATCCACTTACAACTAACTGTTTTTCCAATTTTTTAGTTAGTTCAATTACATCTTGATCAACAATGTCATGTAAATCATTTTGCCCTTTATCAAAGTGCTTGTCAGCATAAAAGCTTTTCAAGTGAACATTAATATCAGTCATTATAAAATTATTAATTGCATCATGATCCAATCCTTCTTCACTTAGTAAAGCTGCCTTGTCGCCAATAATTTCATACAAATTATATGGTAATTCATAGTTATCTCCATCTTTAGCACTAGTAGAATTATCCGGATCAATGATCATTTGAGGTTGTAAAATTTTAGCTAACTCTCCTAGTTGCTTTCGATCATTTGCTAACCGGGATAAGCCGTCTTTAATATTAGGCGGCAACTGATCAAAGCGTAAATGAATTGAATTGTGATCATCAATACTATTTAAAAAACCTTGAGCACACACTAATTGAACATTTGATTTTAACTGTCCCACATTTCCATAGGTAACACTTCCTAAAAGCGAGCGAACCACATCTTCATCTAAATAAATTCGTTTTTGAATTCGGTTGGCTTCGATCGTTAACATTTCTTTTAGTAACTTCAAACGTTCATGCATGGTACGCTCATTAAATCCTGGCATTTGAACTACAATGGGAATTCGCCGGACAAAAGTTGCTAATAAAGAACTTTCGGGATCTTCAGTGGTTGCACAAATTAACCGTACATTGGCCTTATGCGTTTTATTTGTTTCCCCTAACCGCGAATAAGTCCCATGATCCATTAAGTAAAAAATCATTTCTTGACCTTCTGGAGGTAGCCGGTGAACTTCATCTAGAAATAAAATTCCGCCGTCAGCCTTTTGAATCAATCCTTCTTGATCTTCGTTTGCTCCCGTAAATGCTCCTTTCACATAACCAAATAAATGTGACATTAACAATTGCGGATTATGAGCATAATCAGCACAATTAAATGTTGTTAAATTTTGTTTAGCAATAATCTTTTTATTCCATGCGAATTGATTCATTGCATGTGCAAAGTATGTCTTCCCTGATCCAGTTGGTCCTGTGATTAATACATTTAATCCATGGGGAGGATATAAAATTGCCGCTTTCGCCTGTTCCACTTGATTTTTCAACGTTCCTTCACGTCCAATCAAATGATCAAAAATTATTTTTTGTTTCACTATATTTTGAGTTGGACTCTTAGATTTTTTAGGAACACTTTGAGCAACTGTTTTAGGAGAAGTTGAAGGTTTTTCATTGGCAAAAAAGTATTTAACTGGTCGCGTAGCACTCTTGGCTAATTTTCCTTCTTTTACAAGGATATTTAATTCTTTACTTACATTAGTTCGTACTAAATTTAAATCCATTGCAATTTTAGAAGTCGTCAATCCATTTTCAGATTGCGGTAATTCTCGTTTTAAATACTTCCAAATTTCCTCTTTGCGTGTCATTAAATATGCTCCTTATCTTTTGTGTATTATTTATTCTGTATTATTACTATTTCCAATAATGATAGCGTTTCACTATGTAGTGTATCATTGTTACTTTCAGATGAAAAGGCTTTATTTTAAATTGTGTATCATGCTTCTTTTTTCACAAACTTATTTTTCAAATGTTAAAATGAAAGTAAATCTATTAAACGGAGTGGACATTTTATGACAGAAACAGCAGTTACCATTACACGCAAAGATAAACGTACACGTTTGCTGCGAATCATTCGGATCATCCGCAATTATAATATGATCCATGATTTCGTCCACCAAACAAATCCTAAAGAATTCCGGATGGCTTTAGAAGAGCTTGGACCGACATTCATTAAAGCGGGACAAATTTTATCAACTCGTCCGGATCTAGTTTCTCCAGCATACATTCATGAATTGCGCTCTCTTCAAGATAATGTACCAGTTGATGACTACGCAACTGTTGTTCAAACTTTTGAAAAGCAAACCGGTCATACTATTGAAGAGACTTTTAAAACCTTTGACAAAAAGCCATTTGCTTCGGCTTCGATTGGCCAAACTCACCATGCTACTTTAAAAGATGGCACTAAGGTAGTCGTTAAAATTCAACATCCTGCAGTTGAAGAACTTGTACGCACTGATTTGGCATTATTTCGCAAAGCCTTAAGTATCATCAAATTTGTTCCTGACATTGAAGTAATTGATGCTAAGGAAACTTTAGAAGAAATTCGCACAGCACTTCTCAATGAAATTAATACAGAAGTAGAAATTAAAAATGGAATCGAATTTTACAAGTTAAATAATAATGATGACATTATTCAAGTTCCCAAAGTTTACCAAGAATATTCCGCACAAAAAATACTTGTAAATGAGGCAATGGAAGGTAAAAGTATTAAGTATTTGATTCAACAAAAAGCGAATCCTGAAACTAAAGAAGCAAAAAAACTAACTAAAACTAAAAAATATGTGGCTCGGATTTTAATTCAAAATTTTATTAAGCAAGTTTTTGTTGATAACTTCTTCCATGCCGATCCTCACCCGGGAAATATTTTATTTCATGAATTAAGTTATTCTGAAGAAGTTAATGAAAAACACAATTATGAAACCATTCATTCCTATGCACAAAATTTAGGGCCAAATGAAATTGAAGTTAAAACTGAAAAAAAACTTCCGCCTTATCGGTTAGTGTACCTTGATTTTGGAATGATGGGACGCCTTTCTCCTGGACTGATTGATGGCATTGCTAATATGGTAATGGCTTTAAATACACGTAATCCACGCACAATTGGCGAAGCGGTTTTAAGTGTATGTAACCGCACTGGCGAAGTTGATGAGGAAGATTTTTATGAAGACTTAGGTTTATTTATTACTCCCTACTTAAAAATGGGAGTGGGCCAAATTGATTTTGCCGAAGTTTTATACCGGATGATGTCACTTTGTCATCAAAATAATTTACAAATCAAACCTGAAGTCACCTTACTTTTTAAAGCCTTTGGAACCCTTGAAGGAATCGTGGCTCAATTAGATCCAGATTTATCTTTAATGGATGTAGCTCGTCCCTTTGGCAAACAATATTTAAAAAGAAAATTTAATTGGCGCTCTTCACTTGATGATATTGAATGGCAACTATATTCAAACGCTAAAGAACTACCTAGTATGCCACAAAAAATTGGTCAATTACTTGATATCATGAATGCAAGTCAAGCACGTTTAACATTAAAACTAAAAGATCAAAATAAAATCATGTATCGCATTGATCAAATTGTGAATCGGATTATGGTAACGATTATCCTTGCTGCAGTAATTTTAGGCTCATCCATGTTGGTCCAAGGCAGTCACGAGCATTCCCCTGTTTATAATATTGGAGTGGCTGGATTTATTATTTCTTTAATCGTAATTTTTCTAATGTTAATTGGCGCAATTCACCGACACTTAAAAGATAAAAAACACTTAAAATAACCCAAGATATTTGCAATCAAATTTTTTGAATTTAAGTTCTTCTGGCGCTATGATAATAAGTGTAAGGAATGTGAATTATAGAAAGGGAGAAATACCATGAGTAATGATTTAATGGATCGTTTTAACAAACTTGCTAATAGTGATGATTTCTTCAATCACTTCGGTCGTTCATTTTTCAATAGTTGGAATAATGAAATGAAACCACTCAAAAGTGATATTAAAGAAACTGATAAAGAATTCATCATCAAAGTTGATATGCCAGGTGTCGACAAAAAAGACATCGCTGTTAATTTCAAAGATGATGTGTTAACAATTGATGCTAAACGCGAATCATTTAGCGATGATGACGACAAGAAAGGTAACGTAATTGCAAGTGAACGTGATTATGGCACATATAGTCGTTCATATCGCTTACCAAAAGTTGATAGTAAGAAAATTTCTGCTAAATACGAAGACGGCGTATTAACAGTGATCTTACCTAAAACAAAAGAAGAAATTGACAGTAACCATAGTATTGAAATTAACTAGTAACTTTAGTTTTTAAATTTAAATCTGACTTGGAAAACGAGGTTGCGACATTAGTCGCAACCTTATTTCTATATATGAATTTCAAAATCATTATTTCAATGACTTTGAAATTTTTTACTTTAATTTGAAAAGAGACACTATTTATGAGTAAAACAAAAGCAAAACAAAATAGCTGGATGGTTTTAATTGCAATTGGAATGGGTGTTTTAATGGCAATGCTTGACGTTACAATCGTTAATGTCGCTTTGCCAACAATTCAACGTGAATTTCATACCAGCTATGTAAATACACAATGGGTAGTCAATGCATATACATCAACTTATGCCATTTCAATTTTATTGATTAGTAAGTTGGGCGATATGTACGGTAAAAAATTATTTTTCATCTTATCAATGGTTGTTTTTACTGCTGGATCGTTACTTTGTTCAATCGCCCCTTCAAGTTTAATTTTGAATATTTCTCGTGGAATTGAGGGAATTGGTGGTGCTGGAATTTTAGGACTATCAATGGCATTAATTGGTGATAACTACGAAGGAAAACAACGGGCATTTATTCTCGGCATTTGGGGAAGTATTGTTGGTTTTGGAACCTCTGTAGGTCCACTAGTCGGTGGAGTTTTAGTTCAATTCTTTAATTGGCGTTCAATTTTCTTGATCAACATTCCAATTGGAATCATTGCAATTTTAATCGGAATTAAATTCATTACTGAAAAACATCATGACGTTGATCATCACATCGATATTTTAGGAATGATTCTAAGTACTGCCATGGTCTTTTGTTTAGTCTATGGACTTTTAAATAAAGAAAATAATATTAATGCAAGTTGGTTTACTCCTAATATTATGGGATGGCTTGTCAGCGGAATTATTTTGTTATTGATTTTTATTCTCTGGGAAAAACATACTGCTCATCCAATGATGAACTTAGCTTTATTTAAAAAATCATCATTTGTAGGTTCTTGTGTGGCTGCTTTCACCATTACGTTAGGTTTATTTTCATTTTTTACCTACTTAACCATTTTGCTTCAAGATTATATGGGATATACACCTCTTGAAGTTGGCTTACAACGATTACTAATCAGTATCTTTCCACTTTTCTTAGGTGCATTTGTTGGTTATTTAGTTGGTAAAATTGGAAGCAAAATCGTTACAACAGGTTCCTTATTCCTTGAAGCTATCGGAGTTTTAACAATGAATTTAATGCTTGGCTATCATTTAAACTGGGAATTTTTAATTCCCGCATTTATTTTTATGGGATTAGGAAATGCTGGAATTAACCCGGCAATTTCAAATGCTGCATTATTAGATATTGAACCTGAAAATATGGGAATGGCATCTGGGATTAACAGTGTTTTTCGTCAATTTGGGAATTGTTTAGGAATCGTCATTCAAGGATTAATCGTAGGAGATGGTTATCGGAGAAGTTTATTGCAAAATCTTGGAAACAATCATTTAAGTCAACAAATTATTAAAGCAGGACCATTTTCAGGAATGGAAATCGCTTCAAAATTACATCCCATTCCTCATATTATTACAACCATTCAACATGCATATTATGACGGAATTCATGAGTTACTTTGGCTTTCGTTAATTTTATTCATTGTTGCTGGAATCATTTGTTGGCTCCTAATTAAAAATCCCGTAAGTAAAGACGTTAATAATTAAAATTTAAATAATGATATAAAAATAGACTGTGATTATACACAGTCTATTTTTTGCGTAAATGAATTCGAGTTTCGGCAGGAAAGAAGAAATGAATTGCCGGTAGCGAAAGATATGCATAAATCATAATTTTCGGAAAGTTAAATGATAACACAATATAAAAAACATTGATCACAAATAGAATCATGGATCGGATACGCACAGATTTGCTTTCACGCTCTTGAATATCCTGATCTTCACTAACAATTAGTTGAAAAACAAAATGCCGAATAATTAAGCCAACCAACTCAATTATCATGTACATTACACCATAGTTAATGACCGCTAATGAACTTGGATTTTCAATGATCCATTTAGTTAAAATTGGCATAACTGATAAACTAACAAGATAAAGTAAGTCTGAAATAATGATTCCTTTAGTAGCATATTCAATGCTTGCATATATCTTGTTTAATTCATACCAAAAATCTGCAACAATAAAAAAACTAATGATGAATACAACAATAGAATTTAAAAAGTTCCAGTAATCACCAATTCCATGCGGTGCCGGAATTTCAAGCACCAAAATTGTCATGATAATTGCAATTACTCCCTCATTTAAAGTTTCTAAATGAGTCATCATCTTGCGTTGACGTTGCTCATTTAACTTTTCAAGTTCTTCTTTGCTATATGTTTTATTTGGCAATTAAATCCCTCATTTTATATTTACTTTCACTTCATTTTACATTAAGGCTTAACGTATGCAAATCCTTCTTCTTGCTTAGTTGCAATCTCCAATAAACCTGCTGGGACAATTTCAACAAATGAAAATACATCATCTGGCGCAATCTTGAAATGATTTAGTGAATTATTGCATCCCATAATCTTAAAACCTGCTTGCGTTGCTTCTTTTAATTGTTGATACAATTTTTCATCACTTAAACTATCAACTAAATCACGAATTGCTTCACCAGTAACTACTACTTCAATTTCTAAATCTGGACGAATATTTTTTTTAGCATCTGCCATATTTTTCAAATTACTTGTAACTGCATTCCATCGTTCAGATTGATCAATATGAATTAAAATTTTCATGAAAATCACTCTTTCTATAAAATTCCTGCATAATGAGCGGTATTAAATAGTGTTACCCCCACTAACGCAATTAATAAGATATTATATATTCGATTTAAAACTTCACAAGAAGCATGGCGATTAATCCATGTTCCTGCTAGTGCACCAATAATTGCAGCAATAATAACTGCAATCATTACTGAAATACTAATAGGTGGTTTAACACTTTCAAATGCAATCGTACACATTTTAGTCAGTTGAGCAAAGAAAATAATTCCAACTGAATAAACCGCAGCTTCGCGCAATGAAAATGAAAATAAAAACATTGTGATTGCTACATTAATTGGTCCACCACCGATTCCTAAATAAACTGAAAAAGTTCCTAAACCAACTCCTACAATAAAAATCAAAAAAGCGTTATTAAGGTGAAAACTAACAAGGCGTTTTTTCTCAAAGTTATAAATCAATACAAAAAGAAGCATTAAAAAAAGCATTAGTGATTGAATAACTTTAACTTTACTTTCAGGCAAACTTTGAACTGTTAGTAATAATAGTTTTTGTCCTAAAAAACCACCCAAAACTGATCCAAGTGAGATGGTGATTAAATCTTTAAAATTAAACTTAAATTGTTTTTTTAACTGGCGGTATAACGCTACAATTGACATTACAAAAACAGCTAATGATGAATAAAAGTTGATCGTTGCTGTTCCTGCACTACTCACAATGTCAAAAAGTGGTTTAATAACTACACCACCACCTAATCCAGTTGATGAACCTGATGCAGTTGCAATAAACACAATTAATGCATAAATAATTAACTCTCCCATTTTAACACCTCCTTTAATTTCAGTATATCGACTTGGTCCGTTAAATACATAATGCTTTGCTTACTAAAATGCTTGGTTTATATTTTGTATAAAAAAAACGCAATATCTTTGTTTTATGGTTTTAAAAAAGTGTATAATCGAATTTGTACAAACAAGTTTTGAATTGGAGGATTCATTATGCCAAAAATTTTTGCTTACAGTATTCGTAAAGATGAAGCTCCTTATGTTGAAGAATGGAAAGAAGCTCATCCAGAAGTCGAAGTTGAATATACAGATGCTTTATTAACACCTGAAAACGCAAATCTTGCTCAAGGAGCAGATGGGGTCGTTACATACCAACAACTTCCATATAAAGCTGACACTGTTCAAGCTTTACATGATGCTGGAATTGACAAATGGTCATTAAGAAATATCGGAATTGATAATATTGATTTGAAAAAAGCTAAGGAACTTGGATTTACTCTTACTAATGTTCCTGTGTACTCACCAAACGCAATTGCTGAACACGCAATTGTTCAAGCTGCCCGCATTTTACGCCAAGATAAACGCATGGATGATAAAATGGCACGTGGCGATATGCGTTGGGCACCAACAATTGGACGCGAAATTCGTGATCAAACGTTCGGAATCATTGGTACTGGTCACATTGGACGGGTATTTATGAACTTAGTTGAAGCATTTGGTGCTAAAATCGTTGCTTATGATAAGTTTCACAATGATGAAATTGAAAAGAAAGGTTACTACGTTGATTCACTTGATGAATTATACGCACAATCTGATGTGATTTCATTACACGTACCATCATTACCTGAAAACATTCATATGATTAACGATGACACTATTGCTAAAATGAAAGATAACGCGGTTATCATGAATGTGTCACGGGGCGATTTAATTGATACAGATGCATTACTGCGGGGCTTAGATAGTGGTAAATTATTTGGTGCTGTCCTTGATACTTATGAAGATGAAGTGGGAATTTTCAATGAGAATTGGGATGGTAAAGGTGTTCCAGATGCCCGCTTAAATGACTTAATTCACCGTGATAATGTCTTAGTAACACCTCATACTGCTTTTTACACTACTCATGCTGTGCGTGAAATGGTTACACAAGCATTTGATAACAACCTTTTAATGATCGAAGGTAAGGCTCCAAAGACTCCTGTTGACTTATCAAAATACTAAAATAAATTAAATTTGGAAAAGACTGTGACATAAGTTGCAGTCTTTTTTATATACGCTTGTTTAAGTGCTTTTTCACATCTTATTTAGAATCGGGCTCCAAAAGCAACAAGCTAAGCATAAGTACGAAACGCTTTGGATGGTTATGCATCCATGCGCATTTCTCGCTTATGCTACGCTTGTTTGAATGCTTTTTTCACACCTTATTTATACCCAACTTACAAAAAGTAAAGTATAATTTATACTATACAAGGAGGAATTTACTATGGAATTAACAGTTACTCCGACAGCTCAAATGCGGTTGGCAAAATATTTTGATGATCCGAATGCAATTGTTTTACTTGATTTTGATGATGGCGTTGGTTATCAACCCGAAGTTGCCGTTTCATGTACGTTAAATCAAGAATTTCGCTTACTGGTAGTTAATAAAAATAGTGATCACCATGAATACAACAAAATTTTAAAAACAGATTTGGGAGATTTTTATTACAAGGATTATTCCGAAACTTTTATGGATGAAAAAATGCGCATTGATGTTAAACCTAATGGCCAACTTACTCTTAAAGGCATTTATCGCGGCGAACTAACTCCTGCTTTAAACGTAATCGATTTAAGAAAAGAAAAAAATGATTAAAAAATAGCAAAAGCTTTTCTTAATAAGGAAGCTTTTGCTATTTTTATATAATAATTTATCGACTTTTAACTTTTAAATACTTAATAAATAAGACCATCATTACTAGCGTTAAGATCAATGTGATCCACATTGAAAGTTGCATTCCTAAAACAAATGAATGTGGAATTTCACTCACAACGATTAATAAAGTAACTGATACAGATCCAAAAATTTGTCGTAATGAATTATTTAGTGCAGTTGCATGACTAATTTCTTTAGGTGCTAAGTCATTGAAAACTTCTGACATTACAGGTGAAAATACTAATGCATTTCCCATCATTCTAATTGTGTATGCAACTGTCATTAACCATACTGGCATTGATGCTTGAATGAAAACAAATGGAACGGTTCCTAAAATCATTAAGGAAATTCCACTTAAAACCAAATGCCGGGGACCCAATTGGTCATATAATCTTCCTACAAAAGCCGCTGTAATAGCATTGATCGCTGCTCCTGGAAGTAATACCATTCCGGCTTGCATACTAGATAAATGCGTTACATCTTGTGCAAAAATTGAAACCATTTGTTCTGTTCCAAGCAAAACCATAAATGCTAGAATTGCAATTAAAGTCATTAAACGAAATGATTGCACTTTAAAGATTGTGACTTTCAACATCGGATTTTTCAATTTCAATTGCCGTTTAACAAACACATAAATTAAAAGTACGCCCACAACTAACATTGCTAATCCTAACACTAACTGTTGTTGCATTATTGTCAAACTTGCTAATGCTAAAGCAGATCCTATTAAGGAAATTATAACCGATGCCATATCAATTTTAATGTCGCGGGGGTTTGAAAAGTTTGGAAACATTAAGATTCCAATCACTAAAATAATTAACATGATTGGTAACACTAAAATAAACAAATACCGCCAACCTAACCAACTTAAAACAAATCCAGCTAAAGTTGGTCCAATTGCAGGTCCAAAAGCAACTACTAAACTAGAAATCCCCATAATAGTACCTCTTTTTTCAAGGGGATAAATTGTTACCATCGTCGTCATTTGAAATGACATTAAAATTCCACCAGCAGCTGCTTGAACTAACCGAGCAAGTAAGAGCATCCAGAAATTTTGGGCAATACATCCTAAAATCGTCCCTAAAGTAAATGTACTAATTGTTCCAATAAAAACTTGCCGGTTAGTAAATTTTTCATACATATTAGACGATAACGGAGTGACAATCCCAATTAAAAGGGTATATCCGGTTGTTAACCATTGAATCGTGGTCATTGCTTGATGCATTTCGCTTTGAATCACAGGCAAGGCCGTTACCATCATTGTTTGACTCATTAAACAAATAAAATTTGAAATCAACAGAATTGCTGAAACAATAATCCTTTTTTTAGGATCAATCGTATGTGCAATATCTTGCATTTCACCATCCCTTTCTAATGTTTCATTTTCAATTCTAAAAATAAATCATTGTATTTTTGAAGCATTTTTGCATCTAAATTTTGATAAACTTCCATTTTATCAAGCTGAGCTTCACTTGGATAAAAAGCTTGATTATTAGTAATGGTTTTACCAAGCAGTTGCTTAGCTGCTTGATTAGGTGTGGAATAACCAATATACCGTGCATTTTGAGCAGCATTTTGTGGTTCACACATAAAATTAATAAATGCATATGCTCCATTAATATTTTGCGCATTTTTAGAAATTACCATATTATCAAACCACAAGTTGGTTCCTTCTTTTGGCAAGACATAATGTAGATGCTTATTTTGACTTACCATATCATGTGCTTCACCAGAATATGTTACTGCAATTTGAGCTTCTTCAGTGATCAAATAATTTTTGATTTCATCTGAAACAATTGCTTTAATATTAGGCATAAGCTTCAATAATTGGTGGTAAGCTTGTTGCAACTGATGGGGATCTTTACTGTTAATTGAATTTCCATTATAAGTTAATCCAATGCCCATTAATTCACGGGCACCATCAATCATCATAATTTTATCTTTAAACCATGGTTCCCATAATTTCTTCCATGAATCCACATCATTTTTAGTATACTGTTTATCATTATACACAATTCCAAGAGTTCCCCAAAAGTATGGAATTGAATATTGATTATGTTCATCAAATGAAAGATTCATAAAGCGCGAATCGATGTACTTTACATTGGGAATTTGCGTCAAGTCAATTTTTTGTAATAATCCACTTTCTTTGAGCTTTTGAATCATATAGTCACTGGGAATAACAACATCATAATGAGTACCGCCTTGTTTTAGTTTTGTGTACATTGCCTCATTAGAATCAAAGGTTTCATACTCAACTTGATATCCTGTTTCTTTTTCAAACTTTTTAACCAAGTCAGGATCAATGTAATCCCCCCAGTTATAAATTGTTACTGTATTTTGGGTAGTTTTATTTTGTTTCTTTTGAATTTGAATGATACCAAAATTCAAGATGATAATAATACCAATAATACTTCCTAAAAAAACTTTTAGTCTTTTCATTCTCCTATTCCTTTTCCTTAACTGGTTGATTCTGATGACTAATAAAGTAATACCCTACTACTAAAAGAAGTGCAAAAATAAATACAAGTGTGCTTAAAGCATTAATTTCTAAACTAATTCCTTGACGTGCACGTGAATAAATTTCAACTGATAAAGTAGTAAAGCCCCCACCAGTTACAAAAAATGTTACGGCAAAGTCATCTAGTGAATATGTAAAAGCCATAAAATATGCTGCAATAATACTAGGAGTTAAAAATGGCAAAATTACTTTTGTCATTACTTGATGTGGAGCTGCTCCTAAATCATATGCAGCTTGAATCATGGAAATAGGTAATTCTTGTAACTTAGGTAAAATCATCAAAACTACAATTGGAATGCTAAAAGCAATATGTGATAATAATACCGTCCAAAATCCCAATTGCAATTTTGAAAAGTAAGTGCCTAAAACTGTAAATAAAATCAAGAAACTTGAACCAATAATTACGTCAGGTGATACCATTAAAATATTATTTAATGTTAACAATGCTTTTCTATGAATTTTGCGCTTAGTATAACGAATTGCCATTACTCCACCCAATCCAATTATCGTGGCAATTAATGCTGCCAAAAAAGCAAGCATAAATGTGTTCATTAAAATTACTAACATTCGCGTATCATTAAAAAGCTCCGTAAAATGACGAAAAGAAAATCCTGTAAATCGATTCATGGTATCAGCTTGATTAAAAGCATAGTAAATTAAATATCCAATTGGTAAATATAGAAAAATAAATAGTCCAATTAAATATATTTGTACTAAATGTGCCTTAAGTTTCATTTAACTGACCTCTTCTTTTCAACTGTAACATACATAATCATAATCATCGCAATAATTAAGATAACTCCAATTGTAGAACCCATTCCCCAATTTTGAGTAACTAAAAAATGTTCCTCAATTGCAGTTCCAAGCGTAATTACCCGATTACCACCAATCAAACGTGCAATCATAAATAACGATAATGAAGGAATAAAAACTGCTTGAACTCCGCTTCGAACTCCTGGCAATGATAATGGATAAATTACATGCCAAAAAGTTTGTAATCTGCTTGCTCCTAAATCATAACTTGCCTTAATTAATGACTGATCAATTTCAATTAAAGCATTATAAATTGGCAAGATCATAAATGGAACTTCAATATAAACTGCAACCATTAAGAAACTAAAGTTTGTAAATAATAATTGTTGCGGTGCAAATCCTAAAAATGAAATGAATTTATTTAAACTTCCATGCAGTCCTAAAATTCCCATAAAAGAATACGTTTTAAGAAGTAAATTAATCCATGTAGGTAAAATGATTAGTAGTAACCATAAATCCCGATACTTTAATTTTGTTAGCATATATGCAGTAGGATAACTAATTATTAAAGTTAAAAATGTAACAAAAAAAGCATACCAAACAGAATTTAACGTCATTAATAAATATTTTGGTGATGTAAAATATTGTTGATAGTTTGCCAATGTGAAATTGCCATTTAAATCTAAAAATGAATGAAACAAAATCAATGCTACTGGCATAATTACAAAAAGAATAATCCATAAAAAATATGGAATTACAAAAAGTCTCCTAGTTTTCATCTTTATTCTATCCGTTCTTCATATTGACTTAAACGTGCATTAAAAGCTTCCTCAGATTCGTTATATCGCATCACATGAATTGCTTCAGGTTCAAATGATAAACTCATTTGAGCTCCAATTTTAACCTTTTGCGTGGAATGTACCCGCCATCGGTAATTCATTTGATCACGACAAATAATTTCATAATAAACTCCTTTAAATAATTGCCGTTCAATTTTAACGTTAATTGTTTCACGTGAAATCATCGTTTTTAAAACCAAATCTTCTGGACGTAAGACCACTTCAACTTCTTCATTTGGCTGCATCCCCGCATCCACACACTTAAATTCATGTCCCGTAAATTCAACTAAGAAGTCTTTTTTCATCACTGCTGGCAAAATATTACTTTCACCAATAAAGTCAGCCACATAATGATTTAATGGTTCATCATAAATCGCTAACGGACTTCCTTTTTGAACAATATTGCCATTATTTAAAACAAAAATTTCATCACTCATTGTCAGTGCTTCTTCTTGATCATGTGTTACAAATACAAAAGTAATCCCCAACCGTTGTTGCAATGCTCTTAATTCATATTGCATGGCCACTCTTAATTTATGATCTAATGCTGATAAAGGCTCATCTAAAAGCAAAATTTGCGGTTCATTTACAATCGCCCGTGCAATCGCTACTCGTTGCTGTTGACCCCCGGACATTTCTCTAATATTTCGCTTTTCATAACCTTCAAGATGAACCATTTTCAACGCTTCTTTAACTTTAGTTTTAATTTCACTGTTTTTTTGTTTTTTTAACTTCAATCCAAAAGCAATATTTTCAGTAACATCCATATGCGGAAAAAGTGCATAATCTTGAAAAACTGTATTGACTTGACGTTTATTAGCAGGAATTGCATTTATATTTTGCCCATTAAAAATAATTTGGCCACTCGTTGGTTTTAAAAATCCTGCAATTAATTGTAAAATCGTAGTTTTACCACATCCAGATGGTCCCAACAATGTATAAAATTTACCTGCTTCTAAAGTAAAATTAATCTTCTTTAAAACCACGGTTTCATCATATGATTTAGTCACATTTTTTAATTCAATAATTGGTTGTGTTCTCATAATAGCCTCCTTAGTATCAACATGAATTTTATAACCGTATCAATATACACTATTTACGTCTATAAATAAAGAGGAGTTGCATAAAAACACCCTAAATTTTAGATAAAATTTAGGGTGATAATTTTTGTATATTTGTTATTTTTGAGTTGCTTTATTAATTACATCATCAGGACTATTTCCAGTTACTGTATGAACTTGGTTGCCTTCTTGCCATGTTAATTGATAAGTATCAGTAGCAATATCAAACATCCCCGTTCCTTGATTTTGAGGTGCTGGTAAATATACTTTTTCAAGTATGCTTACAATTTTTTTAGCGGTTGGAAGGGGATCTTGACCATCAACAGCTGACGCTCTCACCGTAAAGGACCAATTTCCTTCATTCCAATGTAAATACTGTTGTCCAGCTCCTGAATCAATTGTCCCGGTAATTCCATAACCTAGATTAACAATTGGTAATCCTTGAGTTTCAGCAGAAGTCTGATAGCCTTGATTATCAACATAACTTGCTGCTTGCTTATCATCACTAAATTGTTGTGCTTCTTCACTTTGACTTGATGCTACTTTTGAAAATTTTTCACTAACATTTTGTGAATTTACTTGTTCAGTTGTAGAAGTTTGTTGGTACGTTTCACTTAGACTAATCTTAGATGAACCTTTTTTTACTGCCGACTGCTTAGTTTGCTCTGTTTTTGCTTGCGTTGATTCTTTATAATGTTGGCTTTGAGCAGTTGAATTGCCACATCCTGCTAATACTAAAGCTAAAATTGCAACTAATGTTAAACTTGCTTTCTTCTTTTTCATCCTAATCTCCTCATAGACTTTTACATCTTAATTATACTCCCAAGTACTATAACCACAAAAATAAAAAAACTATGATTGGACTATTTTCCAACCATAGAATAAATTATATTAGTCACGCCGTTTATATAATGTAATCATTCCTGCAGTAGCTAGTAATGATATACCTAATATAACAATTACAATATTAGATTTTTCACCTGTTTGTGGAATTCCATGACCATAGCCTTTTCCGTGCCCTGAACCTTTACTAAAGTCACTACCACTATTATATGTCACCAATTTATTTCTCTTTAAACTTGCATTGCTTGATAATGAGCTACTTGATGAAACAACTGATGAACTTACACTGCTCAATAATGAGCTACTTGATGAAACAACTGATGAACTTACACTGCTTGATGATGAGCTACTTGATGAAACAGCTGATGAACTTACACTGCTCGATGATGAGCTACTTGATGAAGCAGCTGATGAACTTACACTGCTCGATGATGAGCTACTTGATGAAACAGCTGATGAACTTACACTGCTTGATGATGAGCTACTTGATGAAACAGCTGATGAACTTACACTGCTTGATGATGAGCTACTTGATGAAACAGCTGATGAACTTACACTGCTTGATGATGAACTTACACTGCTTGAATTTTCCATAAATACATAACTAATAGGAAGTTTCAATGTTTCAGTTGCCAAATTAATCATATTTTGATACTTATTTCCAGCAATTGATGAACTAGCATTTAAGTCCACCGGTGAAAAATAATGTGATTCTGCTACTTTTTCGTAATCAATATTGAAATATTGTTTCTTATTTGCGGTATTCAATGTTTTAGCTTTTAAATAGTATGTGTGATTAGGTAATAATGCTGTCACAGGCTTACCAGTTGCGCTGTCAAATACTTGAATATTTGAATCCAAATTTGATACAGCAATACTACCATTATACCCTGAAAATTCAAACTCTTGACTCTTCAAAGTTGTAGGATCAATTGTTAATGGATTATCTGCTGAAATATCATTCCCATTAGATTTCACAACTAGATTATCAGCTTTAGCTGTTTCTTCGTTTAATGGGTGAGATTGAGCATAATTCAATAATTGTTTACAAAAATCTGTGTGCATTAATAAAGATACTTGATCACCCTTATTAAAATCACTCATTCCACTAATAGCCCAAATTACAGTTTGAGTACAATCTTGTTCAAATTGATCTAAGCTATAATTATCCGGCAACATGATTCCTTGTTGTTGACATGTAGTTTTAAATTGGTCAAAACTATCTTGTGCTGTTTGTTGGAAAGCTTGTGAGACTTCCCATTTTCCAGTATCTTTATTTAAATGATATCCAGCCATCAATGCAGCAGAAGCTTCTTGAGCTTTTTTTTGCCCTGCCGTAGTATTCATCTGTTGCCAATATTCATATCCATTATACTCTTGACCTGGTCTATCAGGCGCACTTAATTGCCAATCATAACAGTAACATTTGCCAATATCATCATTTACACTAAAATGATCTACCAACCCATTATTAGGACTAGTATCCGGATTATATGCACTTTCTGTAGTTACCTGATACTTTCCCATATATCCTGATGTATTAGAATCATCATTAGCGCGAGGCATAATTGTTGTATTACTTGATTCTGGTGAGCTACTTGAAATCACTGATTCACTTGATTCTGATGAGCTACTTGAAATCACTGATTCACTTGATTCTGACGAACTACTTGAAATCATTGATTCACTTGATTCTGATGAGCTACTTGAAATCACTGATTCACTTGATTCTGATGAGCTACTTGAAATCACTGATTCACTATTATTTATGCTAATAGCTAATACACTAGAAACAAATATGTTAATAGTAAGCAATACAGTACTTACTACGGAAAATACATAAAGCAACCAATGCTTCTTTTTCATTTTACATCCCCCTATAAATTTGGAATTTTTGACTAATTAACCGTCCTTTTTAAGGTATCATAATATGAAATTACGCACTACTATTAATAGTATCTTTTTAATTATTCTTATTATCTTTTTAATCATTCTTATTATCTTTTTAATCATTCTTAAAAAACAATAACTAAGATGTAACAAAAAAGGATGCTACTGCATCCCATTCATTTTTTATTATTAAATTAAAAAATTGTAAAGAAATAAACTCCTAACTAAAATTCAATTCTCACATCAATCTCTTTAGAAAAATTTTTCTTACTTTAAATTTTAATATATAAAATTATTTCAAAAACTATGCTTTTAAACTTTATATCTACTTCAATTGATTATCTAATTCATTATCGTACATTTCTGTTTGTAAGTAATTATATAGCATCGCTTCTTTTTGTGAAGCTGGATTCATCCCTAAAATTTCAGCAATTTTAAAAGCATATGCCATTGCTGTAGCTGGTCCGCGACTTGTAATAATTTTACCATCTTCATCAACTACCACAATATCATCTAAATGAGTTGCATTTTTAATTTTGTCTTCAAATTGTTTTTCAACGCCAGGGAAGCATGTATATTGATGGTTATCTAATAAACCATAACGTGCAAACGCAATTGGACCAGCACACATTGCTGCATTCCACATGCCTTTTTGATTTCGTTTTTGAATTAAGTGCATTAATTCATCACTATCACGCAAGTTTTCTGCTCCCTTTGATCCTCCTGGAAAAATGACAATATCATAGTTCAAAAGTTCTTCACTCATAACTTTGTCGCATGTTAATTGAATTTGATGAGCACCTAAAACGTTAATATCATACAAGCCAACCATATCAACGTTAACACCTAATCTTCTTAAAACATCAACAGGTGTTAAGGCTTCAATTTCTTCACATCCAGGTGCAATCATTACAGCGGCACGTTTCATAATTATCGCTCCTTTTCATTATATTACTTCTATTATAACCTACTTACCGTTTTTGACGTAATATCGTGTTTTCTTTACTCCGAGCGAAACGATCACTTGGGCAAAGACAAAGGTAAGTTTGAATTACTAGCATTAAACATAGAATCATTCCAAATACTAAATTTTTTTGAGCTCTAAAGCATATGACTAATCCCCAAAAAACTAAAGTCCAAATGATAATGGGCATTATTTTAAAACCAATATCATGAAAGCGACGAAACATTACTGCTAGACTTGCGATTAATAACCCGATACTAATTGCCATTGAAATTACTTGTCCTACAAAAATAATTCCACTGTAATCTAAAACTGCTCCTGCCTGGAAAAAAGCATATAAAATCGTAATTTGAATTAAAATTGCAATTAGTAAGTTAAGTTGGGCCCACCAATACCCTGAAACTGTAGAGTAACCGTTAAAACTAAAAAGACCTTGCCAATAATTTTTAATTGCTTGTACAAAATTAACTTTCCCAGTTTCTTTAATGCTTTTCATTTTTCCCTTGCTCCTCAACCGTACCATCTGGATAAATGATAATATTTGGTTGTTCAACTTTTTCAGTTGATTTGGGACTTTGTGTTTCCTTCTTCTTTTCAACCCAGAAATTTACAAAACGATTTGAACTACTTGTCCGACAAGCATCTGAAGGTAAACAAGTTAACACAAGAGTAATAATTCCACATGCTAACATAATCAATACTTGAATCAATATTAAAAAGACCGTTGTTCCACTCATATTGACAAATACCATACATGTAATAACCATGAGAATAGTTAATCCTAAAACTAGCGGAATTAAAATCAATGCTAAAATTGCAGATAATTTTAAGCCAACATCACGTAATCTTCTAAATAAAACTGCCATTTCACCAATCATTAGTACACAAAGTCCGACCCATAGTGCCAATGTTAAAATGAACATAATAGGAATTCCCACAATTGGAATAATCATTCCAAAAGTCATTAGTGCCATTGCACAAAGTAGTAACACAAATTGTGTAATAAAAACATTCAATATAGCCCACCAATATCCCGCAACTGTTGAACGTCCGCCAAAGCTAAATAAGCCGTGCCAAAAATCAACTACCGCAGTTTGAAAACTAATACTTCCTGTTTCTTCAATTCTTCTCATTATTAAATAAAAATCCTTTCTGATAATAAACTATTTCGAGTATAACATAAATTCAACCGTCTATTATCAAAAAGAATTTTAAGTATACACTATTCTGAGATTCTTCCACTTGGAATGCACCATACAATTAATGAAATTCCCAAACTAACACAAAAGGCTGCTAATATAAATGCAATAGTTGGAAATAAAATAAATAAAATATAAATTGCATAATCAAAAATTACAAGTAACGTAATCCAAAGTGTCTTCATTCCTGCATCTTTTAATCGCCGAAAAATTAAAGCAGTAAGCGGAATTATCAAAATAATTGTAATTCCATATAAAATCGTATTTAAAATTGCTCCACTTACTCCACCAGCGTAACTTTCACTTAAAGTTCCAAAAATTAGATTATTAAGTATAATTGCTACAATCCATTCAATGATACCAATCCAAAATGCCTTGCGGGTACTTTTTCCATTGAAACTGAAAAATCCCTTCCAAAAATCCAATAAACTATCCTTAACGCTAATATTGCCTTGTTCGATAACTTGTTTCATATTCTCTTTCCTTTCGTTCAAAACATTATCTTTATTTATTATATGGGACAAAAAAGAAATAAATGTGATCTTTATGTTAAAAATTACTCAACTGCATTTTCTTGCATCCACTTATGAAAATCTCCACGATATAAAAGCAGACCAATTCCAAATGTAATCACATCAGCTGCTGGTTGCGCCCAAATCACACCATGATATCCTAAAAGACTTGCACAAATAAACATTGTGATTACGTAAACAAATCCTTGGCGTGCAAATGACATTGTAAATGCACTCCAAGCTTTCCCAGCAGACTGGAAAACAGTTGTAAATACTAAAATTGCTCCAATAAATGGAGTTGTACTTAAACATACTCGCAACATATAAGTCCCTAATTCAATAATTTGCGAATCATTCATGAAAATTTTAATTAATATCGGTGCAAACAACATTAAAATAACTGAGAAAATAATTGCATAAACCACCTCAATTAAAAGATCAAAGTGAAGTGCTTCCTTGAACCGCTTAACATTTTTAGCACCATAATTATATCCAATTAATGGTTGAGCTCCAAACGCAAAGCCAATCATTACCAGGGAAATAATTGAAGCAATCTTTTGAGTAATTCCCATCGCAGCTACTTCTGCAGCTCCATATGAAGCTAAATAATTATTTAGTAAAGCAATTCCAAAACTTTGCATTAAATTAGTGATTGAAGCGGGAATGCCAATTGCTAAAACATCCTTTACTTCTGCGATATTAACATGTGCTTTTTTTATATCAACATTAACATGTTCACAATCGTGTACAGTATAGTAAATCAATACTCCTAATTCAAGTGCGTATCCTAAAATATTAGACACTGCCACTCCTGCAGTTCCCCAATTAAATCCAAAAATAAAAATTGGATCCAAAATCAACGATAAAATAATTCCATAAATCGTCGCCATCATACTTTGCTTAGCAAATCCTTCGGTACGAATGATATTTGTCGGAACTAAAGTGGTAATTACAATTGGTGAACCAGCTACAAAAATACGATAAAAGTCAGCAGCATATTGATAAGTTTCTTCAGTTGCTCCTAATAAATGTAAAATTGGTTTTTCAAAAATCAACATCAAAATCATCACGATGATGCCTAATACAATTGAATAGTAGAAGCAAAAACTACTAATCCGTGCACTTTTTTCATACTCTTTTTGGCCAAATAAACGCGAAATTAAGGAACTCCCTCCAATTCCAAAAATATCTCCTAAAGCAAGCATAAACATAAATAGCGGTGTACAAATCGTAATTCCTGCAACCAAGTCGGTATTATTGGTTTTAGCAATAAAAAAAGTATCCGCTAAGTTATACACCATACTGGCAAGCATGGCCATTACTACTGGCAAAGAAATTTTAAAATAAACTTGCTTAATTGGCGCTTTTTCAAATAATTCGTCCATTCTAATATTTCCTTTCTAGTGGTCCTTTTTAAACTCTTCAAGCGTTCATGATATAATAATGTTAATTATATCAAGGTAAAAATTAGATTAATAGAGGAGATTTTGAAAGTGGCAATTTATCTTTATGAAGATAAGCGTGGTAAAATTTTGTTTCTAGACTGGTATTATAAAATTAAAGAAAAAGATCCAAGCATTTATCGCAAAGTTAATGATATGTTAGATCAAATGCGCAACCAATCCTTGCCACTGACTCGTCCTACTGTTAAACGGATGATTTTAAGATTACCTTATCGTCATCTTTATAAAATTAGATTAGGGAAATACCGTTTGATGTTCATTGCTCAAGATGGTGATTACTTTATCATGCATGCATTTCGCAAAACAACTCAAAAAACACCTGATAAGGAAATTCATCAAGTTGATCGTGAAATTAAACAACATCACTACATTCTTCTAAAATCAAAAATGTTAACAGAAAGTGAGTACTAATAAATGGCAGAAGTATATTTTCAAAAAATGACTCCTGAAGGATATCAGCAAATCGTTGATGAAATTGAAGCTCTTAAAGCTGATCGCCCAGCTAAAATCAAACAACTTCAAGAAGCACGTGCACTTGGTGATCTTTCCGAAAATGCCGAATATAGTGCTGCTAAACGTGATTTACGCCATTTAGAAAATCGGTTGCGCTACTTAAATAAGCAACTTCAATACGCTCAAATTATTAAGCCTGAAAACAATGGTAAAGTTGATATTGGCACAACTGTAAAATTACGTTTTGAAGATGATGATGAAGTTGAAACTTATCATATTGTGGGTAAGCAAGAAGCTCGGGTAGAAGAACACAAAATTTCATTTGATTCCCCAATTGGACGGGCCATTATGCATCAAAAAGCCGGCACAACCGTTAATGTTGTTGCACCGGCTTCATCATATCAAGTAACAATTGAAGATGTTTCTTTATAATTAGTCATTAATTAACTGCTTTAGCAGTTGATTGGTGACTTTTTTTATGTTCGGTTTCAGTTTTAATCTTCTTTTTACGCAACAATCTTAAAGAATTAAGTACCGCAATTAATGTTACTCCAACATCTGCAAAAACAGCTTCCCACATTGAAGCTAATCCAAATCCACCTAATACTAGAAAAATTGCTTTCATTCCTAGTGAAATTGAAATGTTTTCGTAAACAATTGTTTTAGTTTTATGTGCTAATTGAATTAATTTTGGTAAAACAGCAGGATCATCGTGAATCAATACTACATCTGAAGCTTCAATCGCTGCATCAGATCCTAATGCTCCCATAGATACACCAACATCTGCAAGTGCTAAACTTGGAGTATCATTTAATCCATCGCCGACAAAAGCAACTTTTTCATCCGGATGTTCCTCATGAAACTTCGCAATTTCACTAACTTTATCTTGTGGCATTAAGTTAGTTTTTACTTCAGCAATCCCAACTTCATGAGCCATTTTTTCCCCAACATTTTTATCATCGCCTGTAAGCATCATAATATTATCAATTCCAATTTCTTCTAAACGTTCAATTGTTTCCTTAGCAGTTGGTTTCAATGTATCTTCAACTTTAATTGAGCCTAAATAGCGGCCATCAATCGCCACAAATACCATCGTTCCTTTGAACTTAGGAATATTAAACCCTTTAATATGATATTTTTGCATTAACTTGGCATTTCCTACATAAACTTCGCACCCATCAATTCGTGCTTTCACTCCTAATCCGACCAATTCTTTAACACATTCAACTTTTGAATCGAGTTTTCCTGCATAACTTTTTACGACTGCTTGTGCAATTGGATGAGGAGAATGTTGCTCTACTAAAGCTGCCAAGCGTAAAACTTTTTCTTCTGTAAATCCATCTTGAGCATATACTTTAGTAACCATAAACTTTCCTTGAGTTAAAGTTCCCGTTTTATCAAAGATCACCCCATTAACTTGTGCAAGAGCTTCTAAATAGTTACTTCCCTTAACTAAAGCTCCCATCTTTGAGGCTGCTCCAATTCCACTAAAGTAGCTTAAAGGCACTGAAATTACCAATGCACATGGACATGAAATTACTAAGAAAATCAATGCTCGTGAAATCCATGGTTGTATTCCTGTGTGCATAAATAATGGTGGAATAACCGCTAATAATACTGCCGCAGCAACTACAATTGGGGTGTAAATTCGGCTAAACTTTGTGATAAAGTTTTCCGTTTTCGCCTTGCGACTTGAGGCATTTTCAACTAAGTCTAAAATTTTAGCAACTGTAGAATCAGCATAAGCATGAGTTACTTTAACTTTTAAAACACCATCTTCAACAATCATTCCACTTAAAAGATGATCATTAAGTTCTAAATGCCGTGAAACTGATTCTCCAGTCAAAGCGGCCGTATTAACATCGGCTTCTCCTAAAATAATAATTCCATCAACGGGAACCTTATCTCCCGGTTTAATTACTAAAGTATCCCCTACTTTTACACTTTGTGAAAGAACTTGTTCTTCTTTTCCATTAACAATTCGAATTGTTTTAGAAGGACGATTATCCAATAAGTTAGTTACTGACTCTTGTGAAGATTTAACCGCAGTATCTTGGAAAAATTCTCCAACTTCGTAAAGCAAAATTACCATCACCGCTTCTGGATATTGGTGAATTGCAAATGCTCCTAAAGTTGCAACTAACATCAAAAAGTTTTCATCAAAAACTTGCCCATATAAAATATTCTTTAAAGCTTTCCATAAAACTTGATATCCAACTATAATAAACGCAACTAAATAGATTAAGATTGCAATTGAATTTTGAGGCATTAAATACGCAACTAACGTTAAGATGGCACTAATAACGATTCGAATCACGGTTAATTTTTCTTCGTAATCTAATTTTTTTAATTTCATCGCAAGTCCTCCTCGTCTACCTATGTAAATATATGAACATATATTCATATCTTTGATACGTTTATCATATTCCTTTTAGATCTCAATTGCAAGAATTTCTTTGATTTGCCAAAATTTCTTTGCTGGAATACAATAACGTGTAAAGGATCTTTGGAAAAGCGGTAATTATTATGGAACAAGAAACAAGATTAATTTTACCAACTGCAAAAGAAACTGAGCAAAGCGTTCAAATCTTTAAAGCTTTTGGTGATCAAACCCGTTATCGAATCTTATTTTTACTATTTGAACAAAAATTATCAGTTAACCAAATTGCCAAAACCATTGGCATTTCACAGTCAGCTGTTTCTCACCAATTAAAAATTTTACGTCAAACCAACTTAGTTATCGGCCAACGCGATGGTCAAAGTGTTATTTATGAACTTGCTGACCGTCATATTATCAATATTTTTAAGCAAGTTAAGGAACATATTGCGGAAGACTAAAAAAGACTGGAAAAAATTCCAGTCTTTATTTTTTTATATTTCTTTCATATAAAGCAATTGCTTGATCTACCAAATCAACCACATCATTAGCAATTTTTTCTTTATTCTCTTTAATTTTTCCATTTACATAAGCTTCAAAAACGCCCCCAATTCCCGCTGAAATAAAATGACTAACAGCCGGATCATTATCTTGTCCATATCGTTCTTCAAAGCGTTCTAAAATATATTGTTGAATTTTTTTACGAATGGGAACTGAGCCTCTTCCGTTATAAAAACGTTCAAACAAATCATGATGGCGATCACAAAATTTCAATGCCTCAATATAAAAATATGTGGGCTTTTTTTCTGGCATTGAACACACTTTTTCTCTAAATGCATCTAAATGATCCTTTACAATCACATCTAAAAGTTCATATTTATCTTTAAAATGTAAATAAAAAGTTTTCCGCTCAATGTCAGCTGAATCACAAATCATTTTAACTGTAATTTTGCTAAAATCTTCTTTTTTCAACAATTCAATAAAACTATCCTTGATTCTTCTAACAGTTCGTACAACCCGTCGATCCATTCATAGCCACCTCCTAGTTATGATTCCAAGCATTAATACTCACGTGTGAATAAAATTGTTGCATTTATTCCTTTCTAGGTTTATTATATATAAGCGTAATAAGAAACACAAGTGTAATAGTATACATTTGTTGATTATTAATTAAATAAATGCTTATTAATTACATATTATGTAAACTTGCATAATAATATAAGATATCAGTTAAATTAGGGAGGCTTTTTAATGGCAACAAGTACAAATGAACATCAAGCTCTTGATGTCAATGGTAAACCATATAATCGTGGGCTATTAATGCTTACTATTATTGTTGGGTTATTTGGAACTTTCTTAGCTGGAACAATGCTTGCGACCGCATATCCAACGCTGATGCATGATTTTGATATTAATGCTAGTACCGTTCAATGGTTATCAACTGGCTTTATGTTAGTTACTGGGATTATGATTCCAGTCACTGCATGGATGATGAACCGTTTCAGTTCCAAAATCTTATATATTACTGGAATGAGTTTATTTTTTATTGGTAACATCATTTGTTTTGCTGCAAGTGATTTTGCCATGCTTTTAACCGGACGAATTGTTTCCGCTTTAGGTGGTGGAATTTTAACACCATTAGGACAATCTATTGCGATGTCAATTTTCCCACCTGAAAAACGGGGAACTATAATGGGCATGATCGGGCTTGCAATTGGAGTTGCTCCTGCAATTGGACCAACACTTTCTGGTTGGATCATTGATAGTTGGAATTGGCGTATGATCTTTGGAATTACGCTTCCATTTATTGGATTGGATTTACTTTTAAGTTTCTTCTTTATGAAGAAAGTTTTACAAACATCCGACGTTAAACTCGATGTTTTATCAGGAATTTTATCAATCATTGGATTTGGTTCATTACTTTACGGGACATCTGAAGCTGGAAATAAAGGATGGACATCCGCAGTTGTTATTTGGTCCATTATTATTGGAATTATTTTTATTATTCTCTTTTGCTGGCGCCAATTTAAATTGGAAACACCATTCTTGGATATTAGATTATTAAAAGATTGGCACTTTACTTTGCCATCATTACTAGGTTCAATTGCTCGAATTACTTTAGTTGGAGTTGAGTTAGTCCTTCCATTGTACATTCAAATTGTACGAGGCGAATCTGCCTTCCACTCTGGTTTAATGCTTTTACCAGGTGCTTTGTTAATGGGATTGATGAGTCCTCTTTCAGGAATGTTATTTGATAAATTAGGAGCCCGGACTCTTTCCATTGCAGGGTTAATTTTACTTACACTTGGAACTTTAAACTTTACAACATTAACAACAACTACTCCAATTATTGAAATCATCGTACTATACGCTGTTCGGATTATGGGGATTTCACTTGTAATGATGCCATCAAACACTGCTAGTTTGAATGCATTGCCACTTGAAAAGATGAATGATGGAACTGCAATCAACAATACGTTAAGACAAACTCTTGGTGCAATTGGGACTGCGATTTTCACTACAGTTTACTCAAATATTCAAAATGCACAAATGCCAAGTAAATATCTTCTCCAAAATGCACCATTACAATACAAGCATGATGCAATTACGGCCGCTTTAAATGGATATCATGCTGCTTTCTTTACCGCCGTATTATTTGGAATTCTTGGTTTAATTCTTGCATTTTCATTAGAAAAAAATGCTGGATTAGTCAAAAAAGATATTAATAAGACGGCTAAAAACACTGTAAAGGAGGCGCAATAATGGTTTTATGGGTTTTACTAATTAGTATGGCACTATTTGCCATTACATTTATCGCCTTTGTTAAAAAGCCAGTGCTACGCTATACAACTTCAACGGTTTTCTTAATTTTATCAGTAGCATGCTCAGTTACATTAATGTTAAATGATACTCATCATTTAGGAATGAAGAAAACTACTACTATCGAAACACAAAAATTAGTTTCTACTACTGGAAAAGATAGTGCTTTAAAAATAACAGTTTACAAGTCACTTGGTTCCGGAAAAGAAAAAGTTTTCGTTTATCGTACCGCTGAAAAGCCAAACAAAAATCAAAAAACTGAGGTAGACTATAATGTAACTACTAAAGTTGAACATAGTAATACTAAAACTGCTCAACTTGAAATCAAAAAACAACACTATACCTACCAAAATAATTTTTGGAAAGTTATGTTTGCTGGACTAGGGTTAAATGATGAAACTCAACATTATACTTATATTTTCAAAGTTCCAAATGATTGGTTAGTACTAAGTACAAATCAACTTAAAGACATGCAAAAACAACAAGCAGCTTCTAAAAAACAACTTGAAGCTCAAATTAAAGAACAATTACCTGCACTTGTTAAAGCCAAAATGGCAGAAGCACTTCAAAAAGATCCATCAATGAGTGCTGCTAAAAAAGCGCAGTTAGAAAAGCAAATTACAAAAGAACAAGAAAAGGTTCTTGTTCAAAAACTTGAAAAACAAATGCTTACTAAACTAATTCCTCAACTTCAAAAAGAATTATCGTAAAAGGGCTTAAAACAAGAAAAAGGCTGTGACAATTATGTCACAGTCTTTTTGTTTACTCCCTTTTCATTTCCTGTGTATCTGAGTCTAATTTAGTTTCAATGATTTTAAATCCATGTTTTTCATAAAATCGAACTGCATTTTGATTTTTTCATAAACTTCAAGCGTTAAAACTTGGTGAGTTTGCTTTGCATTATTAAGAAGTTGTTTTCCTAAGCCATGATGGCGTGCATTTTTTGAATAAATAATCCTGCAATATAATCATTAATTAATCCAATAAAAAGATGGTCATCACAGTTACTTTCATACCAAATTTGCATAATCACTGACAGTTCATTTACATCATTTTTATTAAATTGTTTAATCATCTTAATTCTCCTTCTTAATTTTGTATATCATCAACTTGACTTATCCTCAAATTTGTATATTATTATTTTATGGAGATTTATTAAGAATAAATTAACTGTTTAATATTTTCTTAAATATCTCCACTTATATCCAAAGTCGAATAGTTTTGGAAGGATGGTGAGTCATTTTAACTATTCGGAAAGTTCGCTTTAAATTTTTGGTTGCGGCTTCAACAATCTTTTATATCTTACTTTTCTGTTTGAAATTTGGCAAACGGTTTTTAAAGCTTTAACCAAACTTGCCCAATTTGGTTAAAAAAAGCATCATTCAGCAATTTTTCGGGTCATTACAATCACTGAACGATGCTTCACCTAGTAAACCATAAAAATATAATAACTAATTTTGATTAAAATTTAATTATCAATAATTTTATAGCTGATTTTATTTTAACATTTAACACAATAATTATAAATTACTTATTAAAAAAATATCAATTTGAATTCCTTATTTTATCTTTATTTCATCATGCCCAATTAGAATAAAGATATTTCTCAAATTTAAACGACAATTTGTTAACCCTAACAATTGTTAAGTACTTAATTGAAATGCCCTCACTCATTTCAATCTTATTAACCGGATATAAAATCAGTTTCTATTAAAATTAACGATATTATCTTTTAGTCAAAATTTTTATAATATCATGAAATGAGTTCGGTATATGTACGTCTTACTAAATAATAACAATGAGATATTAATTGAAGAAACAGATTTATTAACTGACTCAAAAATTTATTTTTTTGCTAGTTTTAAATCCCTTGATAGCATCAATAGTTATCGTAATAAATCTGCAAAAATTAAATCCTTTTGGATAAAAGTTCCTTATCCACATTATCATTGGGTTAAAAAACGTGACTTATTTCAATAAATATTAAGCATTTAAACATTTTAATATTACGCTTTGTAGCCATTTATTGCGATTTGGCTTAATCATTTTATTTAAATCTTAAAGAGTTTTAATTTTATCTTCGTTTTATTACGAACATATAAAGTTCTTAGCTTTTAGATTAATATGATTAAAATTATCTATTATTAAGGTCGTTGTTCAACATTTAACGAATTTTTCTTAGTATAATTTAGATACATTAAGCGTTAAGCTAAATATTCATACAATATTAAGGAAGAAATTATTATGTACGTTTTACTTGATGATCAAGGAAATGTTCTGATTGAGGAAATAGACTTTGCGACTGGGCATCGCATTGAAAGATTTATTGAACCAGAAAAGATTAAGGCTATTAATACATACCGCAACAAAGATGCACGTATTAAAACCTTTTTCCCATGGTACTCATTCAAGAACGATTATCATTTGGTAAAAAAGAGTAAGTGGCTTCGTAGTATGGAGCAAAACATTGCTTTATCCTAACGAAATAAAGTGGCTGGGAGAGCCACTTTTCCTTTTATTTTTAAAGAAAAAACCTCCACTAAGAGTAGTTTTATTACTTTTAGTGGAGGTTTTTATTAACCTAATTTTTTAGTTGAAAGATATAAATTTGAATCATCAAAATTATTTGCCGTAATTAATGTTTTGCCAGTTACATCTTTCATTTTTTGACCATATTTACGTGCTAAATGTAATGTTAACTTATTAGGATCTTTTTGAGCATTTTGCAACATTTCATTAACATTTGACATGAATGTTTTCTTTTGAATTTTAGATTGACTTGCATTTAATTCTTTTAGCTTTTCACCAACTAATTCATAAGCTTCACTTACTAAAAATGGCTTTTTCAAATCTTTACCACTATATTCTGCAATCGCTAAATAAATAACTTGGTTACGGTTTAATTCCGCTTGTAAACTCATCATCTCACTTTCTTTCTGTTTTTATTCAGTATATGTTGTACTTACTGTTTCCCATTCGTCACCTGATTTTTCTTGCAACGCACCATTTTCATTTACCCGATAAGTTGTATCCATTACACTGTTATCATGATCATGAATTGTCACTTCTGCATAATTATTACTACTTACCCCGTTGTATTCAACTGATAAATCATCATCAGCTGCACTTGCATATGTATCCTTAAAAGTTTGTAGTGCCCAATTTTCTAATTGTTGTTTATTTAATTTAGTTGTATCAATATTATTAGACGCACTACTTTCATCATAGCAATTATCTTTTATATGCACTCCATTGGCAGTATTTCGAACCGTTTGGGCTGCCTTTTTTTGGTTAATCGTATCAACAATTGTCTCTAATGAAACTGATTCTTTAGGATCTTGAACTCCGTTTGAACCTCCATTAATTTGATAAATATTAACAGTTTTTCCATTACTTGATAAAGTGTATTCACTATAACCATCACCGATGGCACCAAACCAATACGTCACTCCTGCTCCTTTATTAGAAATATCTTCATCTGTATTATTAGTAATGTACACATTATGTGACATTTGTTCGGTTGATAATGCACTCCATGCCAAACTATTAGTTCCTTGATAATAAGCAATTGCGGTAGCAGTTTGTTCAGGTGTTAAATTACTTGCTGATAAATTAGAAGTATTTGCATCCGCTTGACTTGATTGTGCCGATTTTGCACTTTGTTTTTTTGCCACTTGAGTACTTTTAGGAGCATCTTCTTTACTTTTAGTTGTTGGTTTACTTCCAATTACTGCTCCAACAATAAACACTAGAATGATAATGATAATTACTAAAAGTGTCACTATCCATGGCCACCTTTTATTGGGCGGCGGTGTTTGATTATTATTAGCATTTTTTGTTCTTGATAAATGAAAGTCTGTGTTTAACGCTGCTCCACATTTCGAACAAAATTTAGCATTATCATCATTTTTCGCACCACATTGAGAACAATATTTCATAAATTAGACCCTTCCTAAACTCATAATCTCCTTTTCACACCTTATATTATTTTAATGCTTTTATTTATCTACCTCAATCCTAAATTACATGAATTTTATTTCCTTGAAATAATAAAAAACACTCAATGTTAACACATTGAATGCTTCTTTATCATCTAAAACTTTTTATTATTTTACTGGATAGTAAGTTTTCACTACTAACGTTTCATTACTATTGTGAGCAAACTTGCATAATTGATTTTGGTCATCATTGTCCCAAACCATAAATGCATCTTCATCTTCCCACTCATTAAGTAATAAAAATTTAAAATCATCATCAAGGGCATGCAACAAGATACTTGAATCTAACCCTGCTGGACGTTTTTCTGGTGATTTCCATGAATTAAATATTGATTTAAAAACTTTTTGTTCATCTTTATTTAATGTAAGATACCGACATTCCAAGTAATCTTGTGGGAATTCACCTGGATTAATTTCATTAATAATATAGTAATCTAAATCAGAATGAAAAATTGATTTTTTTCCTGAACAATCTAACAACATGTATTCGGTTTTATCACCAGTTGAATGAAACAACTTAAATTGGCGATCAGGGTTGTCATCAATAATTTGTTCTAGTCCTTTTTTTGGACCGATTGTCAAACTGATTCTTTCATCAATCATAGCTCAAGCTTCCTTTCATATCTCAATTCAAATTAATTATAGCATTTATCTTATATTTTTAATTAAGATAACCCTTTTACTTTTCGCGAAATTCTCCTTCAATCACATCTGACTTATCTTTATCATCAGAATCTGGCATTACTAAGACCGCAATAAAGTATAATAAGATTCCTGCAAAAATACTTCCGGGAAAAATAATTAAAAATGCACCAATAATCCGTACAATTGCCTTATCCCAACCAAAATATTCTGCAATTCCGCCAAAGACGCCACATACCTTCTTATCTTTTGATTTTGTTAGGCGTTTCTTTTTTGTTGCCATATAAATCCCTCCTATTTAATTACATTATTACCATTTGTGACGGTTAAACTCAAGGTATTTATATTGTGAGCATTTTGCTTTGAAAACTGTGATTTACGTTGCTTGCCAAAAGCTTGATTATTTCCATTTTTAGCCGTTAATGTATAGTTTTCTACTTGAGTTTTTTGGACTGTATTATTTCCATTTTTAGTATCAATTAAGTAACCACTAACTAATTCAACTTTACTTAAAGTTGTATTTCCAAAATGAGTGTGCGTCGTTCCACCATCAAGCGTTAAATTTTCAAGTCCAACACCGCCATGATCACTATCAATTGCAATATTTTTAATCGTGCCCCCATTAACATTTAAATTAGTATCTTTGTTTTGAATTTGGCCATTCTCTAAATCAACGTTTTGTAAATATATATCTTTCCCTGCATTTGCTTCTAAGTCAATTGCATCTGTACTTAGATTTTTGAGAACAACTGCTCCTTCCATTTCAGTCACTTCAAGCATTGCAGAATTTACTCCTAAAATGCTAGTGTTTCCATAGTTATTAAAAACTTTGATTCTTTGTAACTTAGTATTTTCAGGAACTGTGATCTTGATTACAGTATTGTCACGCTCAATCCTTCGTGCTTCTTTCCAATGGATCGTATTTTCTGTACTGGTTAAAACATTATTGGTTTGACTAATGATTAAATGATTATTTTCAATTTTTACTGCCGGTAGATTTGAACGTCTCCCAGCATATTCAACTTTAAAATGCTTGCCATAAGCAATTTTTACCTTAGCACGTTTCACATCAATTTCAATTGAGTTAAATTTTTGATTTGTAATTGAATTTGATAGTTGGCGTTCTTTTTCAGGAACAACTGGCTTGATCCCAATAAATGCAATACTTTTAACTCCATTATTTAAAGCACCGAAAATTGCACAAAATAATCCAACGATTAAAATCAGCGTACCGATCTGAATATTTCGTTTGATTTTCATGATTCAGTCTCCTTTTGCTTTTTCAATTTTTTAGTCCAACGGCATTTAAGTTCATCATAAATATGACTTGCAACTTTACTTAAACTAGAAAAAATCACAATGTAAGTCTTATGAATTAGAGGAACCGTATAAACAATAAATGCAATAAAAATTAATCCAATTCCTAAATGAAACATGCCAACTGCAAAGGAACTTGCCATTGTCCCAATTCCTGCATATATCATAATTGCACCTAAAACAGTGGCTGCAGCAATTCCTACTAATAAAATTGCCCCCACTATAAAAATCAAAATTGCTAAAAGTAAAAGTAAACCCATTTTTAAGTTCCCAACTAAATAAGTTGTGGGGGAACCTAAAAATGCTATTATCATCATAAAAAAAGCATGCCAATCTACTGAAATTAATTGCTGATGATGCTTTTTCATTTCTTTTCGAACTTCAAGTGCATTGTCAGCTAAAATCAAATTACTCAATTGGCGTGCTGTACCTAAATATTCTTCAATTTCTTTTTGATCAACTAACTGAGCATCCGTAATCACTTGCTCATAATGAACGATAATTCGCTTTCGTTCATCTTCTGGAAGCTGATTTAAATAATGTTCCAAATCCACCAAATACTTTTCTTTATCCATAATTACTCCTCAAATATCACTTGTTGATTAACAAGTTTTGTTCAGCTCCTCTCCACTAAACAATTATATTCACCTTAGACTTCAATGTAAATCAATTTTTTTATATAATTTTACAAATTTTGTCCATAAAATTCGAACTTTTAGTATTCAACTTTTAACATCAAAAACATATATTCTTCACAAAGATGCTGTAAAGTAATGAGTATAGAAGCGAGTAAGAATTTTAAAATAGAATTGAGATGTTTACTATGACAAATAACCAAAACATTGCTCTAGACAAAGAAATCGTTTCTGCTCAAATTATTAAATTGAAAAAGAATAAGATTATCGTAAAAACTGAAAACGGCGAAAAAATTACAATTAAATATCCTAAAAGTCAACGAAATGATGCTAAACGCACTGCCTTATTTACTAAAATTTTAAAGGATATCTGGCATCATCATTTATGGATTCCCGTTAACTTAAAAACTAATCAAATACTTCAATATGATTGGTTAAGTTAAAAAAAGAAGGTTGTGATAATTATCACAACCTTCTTTTTTTTTAATTTTCAGTTTCTAATTCTTTACTTTTATGAATTCGGTCTGCATATCTTAAATGACTTTCATCATTTTCAATAAGTTGTTGGTTTAGTCGACTTAACTTTTTAGAAATATCTTTTAAAGTCGCAACACTTTCTTGATATTCACTTGGATCCATATCAATTGATCCAAATGAATCTTCAACTGCTTTTTTCACCTTTTTTTCTTCTTTTTTAGCCTTATCAGTTAATTCCAAATAAACTCTTCGGCCATCAATTCCGGAACGTGCTCTTGTGATCCATCCACTATATTGAAGTCGTTTTAATAGTGGAGTTAATGTCCCCGTATCAAGTTGTAAACGTTCCCCAAGTTCTTTGATCATCATTGGACGGTGTTCTTCCCACATAACCAATAATGTAATATATTGCGAATAAGTTAGTTTAAATTCTTTTAAAGCTTCACTATAAAATTTATTATAATTTTTTTGTGCAATGTAAATTGCAAAACATAGTTCATCTTCAAGATGATGAGGTTCATGTTTAAGCATATTTTACCCCTCCAATTAGCCCCTCTATTATCATCTAATTTTATCTTACCACAAATTTATTTAAATTTGGGTGCAATCACTATATAACGATAAGGATCGTTCCCATGAGATTTTGCACGAATATGATGGTTTGATGCTAACGTTTTATGTACAATTTTACGTTCTGTTGCTGGCATTGGTCCTAATTTAAATGCACGCCGTTCAATAATTGCACGTTGAGCTAATTCAAGCGAAATCTTTTTTAATTCTGCCTGACGTTTTTCACGATAATTATCAACGTCTAATAAAACCCGATACCGTTGCTTAATTTGTTTATCTAAAAAAGCTTGCGCAAGAATTTGCAATGCATTAATGGTTTTGCCATGCTTTCCAATTAAAAGTCCGGGTTGACTAGTTTCAAAGTCAAAATAAATTTTACGATGACTTACTGTAACTGAAATATCTGCATCGATTTTTAAAATTGCAGTAATTTCATTTAAGTAATCTCCCAAATTTCGAATCGCTTCATCTAATTCCAATGTATTTTCTAGATGTTTCTTTTCCTTATTTTCATCAGTTTCATTTTCTTCGCTCTTTTTAATTTCAGCAGTAATTTGATTTTCAATTTCACTAGAATATTCATCATCAATTTGATCACTAGGAGTTAAAACATTAATTTCAACTGCGGCTGCTTTTTTACCAATTCCTAAAAAGCCTTTGCGTCCTTCACTAATTACCGTTACTTCAACTTGACTGCGACCTACATTTAAATCTGCTAGTCCTTTACTTAAAGCCGCATCGACTGTGTCTCCGGTATATTTCATCAATTGTCCCTCCGTTTATGATTCTAAATAAATATTATAACTTATTATTCATAAAGGGAGCAAACACATTATTAGCAAATTAATTTTTACAAAATAAAAAACGGTACGCTTACTTGGATTCAAATACCATTCATAATCGCACCGCTTATTTATTTCGAGTTAGTTCCAATAATATATTAATAGCCTCTTGATAACTAACCTTGCTTTCATGCATAACTGCTTTGATCAACTCTTCTGTTGACATTTTTGCTGAAATCGTCATTGCAATCCTCCACTTCAACCGAACGTTCGTTCACATCTCTGCTTACTTGAACTATTTTAGCGCTGATTTTATCAAAATAAAACCCCTAAAATTATTTAAATTTTTTTACTTGACACATTTTTGCGCGCGACATTACGGTTTAACCTCCATAAAAAAATTTTACTTCGACAATTTTCAAATTTTTTATAAAATAATATCAAGGTGTAACAAAAGCTTTTAAAACCAGCGGGGCATAAGCAAGAAATGCATAAAAAAGACTGCAACTTATGTTACAGTCTTACAGATAATTTACTACATTTCTTGACGTGTTGTCATATTGGCAAATTTATTATGTGATTTAATGAATAATAAATTAACAGTCCCGCGTGAACCAGCCCGGTTTTTTTCAATAATTAATTCTACTGGACCTGCATCGGTGGCATTATCTTCAACTGAATTTGCGCCTTCATCATCGTCACTACCATCTTGGCGTTCATAATAATCATCCCGATACAAAAAAGCAACAATATCTGCATCTTGTTCAATTGATCCAGATTCCCGAATATCAGACAATACTGGCCGCTTATCTTGACGTTGCTCTACTCCACGAGATAATTGTGATAAAGCCAAAATTGGCACACTTAATTCCTTAGCTAACTTCTTTAATTGACGTGAAATTTCAGAAACTTCTTGTTGCCGACTTTCCTTATTAGATCCTTCAATCAATTGTAAATAATCAATCACGATCAATCCTAAGCCATTTTGTTCTTTTGCTAATCGTCGACATTTTGCCCGAATTTCAGACATTTTAATTCCAGGAGTGTCATCAATAAAAATATTCGTGTTTGCTAAAGTACCAATTGCGACTGTTAAATTACGCCATTCTTCATCTGTTAATTGTCCATTGCGCAAGTGATTAGCCGTAATTGAACCTTCTGCACAAATCATCCGGTTAACCAAAGATTCCGCACTCATTTCAAGTGAAAAAATTGCAACATTAGTTCCTACAACTTTTCCCACATTTTGTGCAATATTCAATGCGAAAGCAGTTTTACCAACCGCGGGCCGAGCAGCTAAAATAATTAAATTATCTGGCTGTAAACCTGAAGTCATTGCATCAAAATCATGGTAACCAGTTGGCAATCCGGTGATGTCTTCTTTTTGTTGTGATAATTCTTGTACATCGATTAATGCTTGATCTAAAACTTGATTAATTGGCCTAAATCCAGCACTATTACGATCTTCTGTAATATCCATAATTTGACGTTCAGCACTATCTAAGATTGTTTCTGCTGAATCACTTTGATCCTGTGCTTGGTCAATAATATTTCGTGCAGCATTAATTAAACGCCGCAAAGCGGATTTTTCTTGGACAATTTTAGCATACTCTCGAATATGAGTACTGGTAGGAATATTATCCATTAATTCACCTAAATAAACCGGTCCGCCAGCATCTTCCAATTGATTAGAACGCTTAAGTTCTTCAGAAACTGTTAACGGATCAATTTTGTCGCCATTATCATCTAATGCAATCATTGCTTTAAAAATAACTTGATTAGCACGATTATAAAAGTCTTCTGGACTTAAAAATTCAACTGCGTCGGCTAGGGTATTACCATCTAAAAAAACTGATCCTAAAACTGCTTGTTCTGCCCGCGCATCATGCGGGATCACATTTTCTAATTCTGTATTATCCACCCCAACTTACCCTTTCTTATTGTTCAGCAATGTGTACTCGAATTTTAGCTGTCACTTCATTGTGTAATTTTACGGGAACATTTACATATCCCATTGAACGAATTGGTTGTGCCAATTCCATTTTGCGTTTATCAATTTTAATGCCGTATTGTTTTTGTAAAGCCTGTGAAATTTGTTTAGAAGTAACTGAGCCAAATAAACGACCATCTTCACCTGCTTTAGCTTTGAGTTCAACTACGTATTTACCAGATTCAAGTTTAGCTTTAGTTTCCTTTGCTTCAGCTAAAATTTCAGCTTCCTTCTTAGCTTCTGCTTTTTGTTGTCCGCGTAATTGACTCATTGCAGCAGCATCTGCTTGCTTAGCTTTGCCGCTTTTAATTAAAAAGTTTGCATAACCATCTGCCATTTCTTTAACTTCACCACGTTTACCTTTACCACGAACATCTTGTGTAAAAATAACTTTCATTTTAAAATCCTCCTACTCATTGTCATTAACTGGTTGTGGCTCTTTTTCAGCTTTTAAGATATCAAGCAATTTTTGTCGGGCCTCATCAACAGTAACGTCTTTAATTTGGGTAGCTGCGTTAGATAAATGACCTCCGCCGCCCATTTCTTCCATAATTACTTGTACATTAATTGAACCATCACTACGCGCTGAAATTCCTACAGTATCGTTGCTGTGCCGTGTAATAGCAAAGGTTGCTTGAATTCCGCTAACTTGTAATAATGAATCCGCAGCTTGAGCAGTAATTACAGAATCGTAAATTTTATCTTCTTCACCCACACAAAGTGCAATATTTTCAATAAATTCAGTGCGATCAATTAAGTGATTGCGTTGCATGTAGCTACTTTCACTTTCTTTCATGAAATGTCGTGCCATTGTCAAATCAGCACCCATCGAACGTAAGTAACTTGCTGCATCAAACGTACGTGTTCCTGTTCCATGTGAAAATGATTGTGTATCCACAATAATTCCCGTTAACATGGCGGTTGCTTCAATTGAATTAATCGGCTCGCTATCACGTGATTGATATTCAAACATTTCTGAAATCAGCTCACAAGTCGAACTTGCATATGGCTCAATATATACCAAAATTGGATTTTCAGGAAATTCTTCACCCCGCCGGTGATGATCAATAATAACAACTCGATTAGCGAGTTTACCATATAAATCCTTACTAATTGTAATAGATGGTTTAGAATGATCTGCCAAAACAAGTAAACTATTAGGAGTAACTTTTTCAAGTGCTTCTTCTGGCGAAATGATACTATCTTTAATTTCAGGATAGTGATCCAATTCATCAAGTAAACGTTGAACATCAGAATGAATGTTATCTTTATTCAATACGATCCAACATCTTTTACCATTCATTTCTGCAATTCGGCGAATTCCCATACATGCTCCAATTGCATCCATATCAGGACGTTTGTGTCCCATTACAAAAACTTGATCAGATTGTCGTAGTAATTCACTTAAAGCTTGTGAAATCATCCGTGCACGTACCCGCGTACGTTTTGCCATCGGATTAGTTTTGCCTCCGTAAAAACGAGCTTGACCATCAGCTTCGCGAACAACAACTTGATCGCCACCCCGTCCAAGTGCCAAGTCTAAATTAGATTGTGATAATTCAGTTAATACGTTTAAATCATCTTCACCATAAGCAATCCCAATACTTAAAGTGATTGGAGAATTACTCTTGAAAGTTCTTTCTCGAATTTTATCAAGAATTGCAAATTTATGTTCTTCAAGTTTTTTCAACGTTCCAGTATAACCAATCATAATATAATGATCTTCATCTACTCGTTTTAAAAACATTCCAAATTCTTTTGCCCAATCAGATAACGCACTCGTGACAAAGTTAATTAAGTTTGAAATATCCTTGTCACTCATTGACTTAGAAACTTCATCATAGTTATCTAAAAAGATTTGGCCAATCATTACATGTGAATTATTATACTTTTCTTGAATCTTGGCATAATGTGTTACATCCATCATATATGCCACATTAATATCATCTTGAATCAATAAATCAAATTCATGATTACGCCATGAAACCTGCTGACTATCCTTATCTTTACGGTGTTTCTCAATAATTTTTGCTAAGTTCTCATCAACATCAGCCAACCGCTTTCCTAAAACATCTTCTTTACCAAAATAATGTTGTAAATAAGGATTAATCCACTCAATTTCCATTGTATCATTAAAGAACAGTGTTCCTATTGGCATTCGAATTAAACTATCTTGTCCTCCTCGTTTTAGTCGATATGATAAATCGGAAATATATTCACTTGTTTCTTCTTTCAAATGTTGCAAAGTAACATACCCTACTACAATTGTAATGATTACAAAAATCAAAACAATAATTCCGGTGATCGGACTTACAAAAAACGCTAGACCATCGCTAACCACAGCTAATCCCAATAAAAATAATGCAATCACGCGCATGCGACTATCAAGCATAAATTCAGGAAAATGCCATGTTTTATTTTCTTTTTTCTTTTCCATAATTTCCTCGTTTTTATTATCCTAGTTAATATTTTCTTTTTATTTATAACTGTTGTATATTTTACCACATTATTCGATTAATATTTGCCAAGCAGAAAAAAGCCTCGGAAATCCCGAAGCTTTTTCTGGTTATGAGTTTGTTTGATTGTTTATAGTATACAATTAGTTGCACGATTTGTCATGAATTTTAATAAATCTTTATGATTAATCTTTTATGCTTCTGTTCTGAACCATCCTTTTCGACTAAAGAATGCATACATATCATTTAAGAAGAAAATTGAATAACTAAAGATCAACGCAAAGTTACCAGCACCTTCAAGCATTGTTTGAACCCATAATGCAATTGTGATTACTGAAGATAATGTCCACACAAAGTATTGCTCCCTTTTTCGATTTAATTCTAAAAGCGAACCTGTCACTGACATTGCTAAACTCATACTATCTAAAAATACCCGTGGATCATTTGTTAAACTGAAAATATAGTGCAAAACTGCCCATGAAATTAGAAAAAATGCTCCATATTTAAGCCATTCTGTCCAACTTTCAAATTTTTCAGCCTGAATATCATCATTCCATTTTGGATCCAAAATACAAAAAATATCTAAAAAGACAATGTATCCAATTTGTTCCCAAGCATTCGCATAATTATGAGCAATAAATGCAGTTGTTGCGATACAAAGCGCACTCACTAAGCCTGCCCACCCTTGAATTCCAGATCGATTGGAAATTCCGACAACACATGCAACGGATAAGTTCCCACCAATAAATGCAATTATTGACGTTACTGGATGTACACTAAAAGATTGAATCAATGAAATTACTTGTAAAATAAAGTTAAAAATCAATAATCCATAACTAAATTTTCCCCAACCTTTGCATTGATCAATTAACCATTTAAAGTAACCCTTCCGAAAAACATTTTTTGAATATTCTGGTAAATGCGTTAATACATCTTTATAACGTTCAAACAAAATATGTACCTCTCTTCTAAAAAATTTATTGTAAAAAACAACGCTTTTAATTATACATATATATAGTGATATTTTCAATAGAGAAACACAATATATTGTGATATCATTTTCGTAGCAAATTCAATCTTTCTTTACATTTTTTCATTTAAAAAGTGCTAAAAATCAATTTAATTTCATTTGAAAGGACTTTTTTATAAAAAACACAAATTGATTATTGGAACTACAAGTATTGTCTTAATGTTTGCAATTTGTTTTTCATCAACTTCAAATGCATTTGCAGGTACATCAACTCTAAATCATGCTTACGTTGTTTATGGTACTGGAACTTTAAATGAGGTTCGTTCAAAACTAGATAATATTTTTTGGAGTTGATTCTTCTTTAAAAAAATTAACTGCCACTGCTACTGATTATGATAAATATATCGCAAATGGAAATTCATCAATTACAAATACTATAATGATTAATTCAGTCACAATTGCTCCTGCTGATCCAGGATCAGGAGTTAAGGTCAATATTGAAAATTATGAAGGGGATAATAATATTACCGAAGTAACCACACAGCAATATGCAATGGTTGCTCAAATAGCTGGAGTGACATGTAACTATTGTTGTCCTACCTCAGGCAAATTTGCTTTAGCTGGAGTTTATAAGGCACTTGCTGCTGATGAAGTAAATTTAAATACTTGAAAATACCGCTAGCGCTAATAAAATGCTTAATGCTACTCAAGTTGCAGTTGATGCAAATAAAACAGACCTCTAATAGTCAAAAACAAACCATCATTAATGCTCTTATCAGCTTTCAAAATTCATCAATTGCTGCTGATAAATCATATACACAACAGTTAATAATACCGTTAAAAATGTTAAAGACTCAACTAGAAATTTAATGAACAAGGCGAAAAACTGGATGAATAGCGAAACTGGACAAAATTTCTTATCTCAAATTCAAAATTGGCTTGATCAATTATTTAACTGGATTAGAAATTTATTTAATTAAATTTACGCAAAGAGATTGGGCATTGATTTTAAGCCTTTTTGCTTCCCGTCAAATGACAATCGATATACTTTATAGATGAAGGGTTAGAGCCTTAATATATAGATTGGGAGTGTTATCATGGATTACGCAAAAAGACAACTTAAAGCATTAAGTCGTATTTCTAAAAAAATTATGGATGCAGAAAATCACTTAACTAAAATCGAAGATGGCGTTGATGAAAAGAAACACCGAACAGCTCAACATGAAACCATCAAAGATATCAAATCAATTTTAAAACATGCAGTTAAAGTTGATAAAGATGAAATCAAGATTATGGTTCATGATAATGAAGGACATAAAGATTCGACACAAAATCATTATGTTTATGTTGAAGATGAAGAAAGCGTCATTAATCATTTACGTGAGGAATTCGATGCATTGGATGATAAGTTAGCTCAATTAAAAGGATCTGAAGGTTATGAAGTTAAAGCATTCTTAGCTGAAAAAGATTATCTTGAAAAAGCTAAGGAAATTTTAGTTGAAGCACATAAATTCGATCCTGAAGACGAATAAATAATTTTTTAAACAAAAAAAGATTGCGATTCAAAATCGCAATCTTTTTATTTTACAATTTATTTTCTCTTACGTAATGTAACTGCAACAGTCACACATGCTAAAATTGCAAAACCTGCAAGAATTGTAATTGCAGTTTGTTCTTCACCGGTTTGTGGTAAACCTGAACCGTATCCATTTCCTTGGACCTTACCGTTTCCTTGACCATTGCCATTTCCATGGTTGTTGTTATTGTTTGATCCAGTTACAACTACGTTACCATTATCTTCTTTTGATGATGAAGATGATACTACTGATGATGAGTTCATTTTGCTGCTTGATGAACTTTCAACGTTTGATGATGAGTTCTCTTGACTGCTTGATGAACTTTCAACGTTTGATGATGAGTTCTCTTGACTGCTTGATGAACTTTCAACGTTTGATGATGAGTTCTCTTGACTGCTTGATGAACTTTCAACGTTTAATAATGAGTTCTCTTGACTGCTTGATGAACTTTCAACGTTTGATGATGAGTTCTCTTGACTGCTTGATGAACTTTCAACGTTTAATGATGAGCTCTTCACTAATGATGAACTTGATTCTTTGCTACTTGATGAGCTCTTCACTAATGATGAGCTTGATTCTTTGCTACTTGATGAGCTCTTCACTAATGATGAGCTTGATTCTTTGCTACTTGATGAGCTCTTCACTAATGATGAACTTGATTCTTTGCTACTTGATGAGCTACTTTCTGTTGCCGACGAATCGGTTTTATTATCAATAACTTTATTATCTGTTAAATCTGTAGTTACTTTTCCATCTTTAATAGTAACAGTGTACTTAGTAGAATTGATTTCATATCCATTTGGTGCATATTCTTCCTGTAAGGTATACTCTCCATCTGACAAGCCACTAAAAGATACTGTTCCATCTGATGATGAAATTGCAGAATATGAATTTCCATCACTTGATGTTAACTTAAATACTGCTCCTACAACAGCCTTATCGTTTTGATCTACTTTTTTAAACTCAAATCCAGCATTTTGTTCATCATAAATAATATTAGCATCTAATTTATTACCTGATAACGTTAAAGTCCCCACTTTACCATCTTTAACCGTAAACGTATATACATTAGAATTTAATGAATATCCATCAGGTGCTTCTTTCTCTTTAAGATAGTAAGTCCCATCTGATAACCCTGTAATCTCTGCAACTCCAGACGAATTAGTTGTAACTGTTTTAGAATTAGTAAAATCATCGGACGTATCATATTCAAAAACAGCTCCCGATAGTGACTTCATATTATTAGCATCTAATTTTTGAATAGATATACTTCCATTCTTAGTACCTGTTATAGTTCCTGAAGCATTCATATTTTGCGTAGTTGCAACATCAGATTCATCAAAAGGCACATCATCTTTATCAGTACCTGTCAATTGCCCCTTGTTGGTATATGTTGGAATATCAGAACTTTCTTCGGATTTAGTGTTATAGGATAAATGCAAGCACATATTCTGTAACTTAGATGTATTAAAATGTAAAACAATCTTATTATCTTGCACACCTGAATCTGAAGTTACTATTCCTTTATCTATCAAATCAGATAAAGTATATGACTTTCCTGCGACTAATCCACTTTCAGAGTTAGCTGATCCAACAACATCGAATTTTAAAGAATCTGCATCAATTGTTAAACCATTACCTGGATAATCTGTAAATGTCGCTTCTTTTAAAGTTGTAACCGAAATTTGTACGTTCCATGTTTCTACATTGTCCTTATTGCTTCCTGCACTTTTCGTTACAAATGGTTTCGACGTATCTATGATTGTTGATCCATTACCTACTACAGCTTTATTAATAGTTACATCTACATTCCCAACAGAAGATGTTTCACTATCCGAATTATTATCTGGCAAAAAAGATACAGTTTTATCTACAGTATCTGAAGATCCCATATCTGTATACATATAAGCATAAGCCTTTATAGTTCCGGAAACAGTGTCAGGTTGTAAATTATTTATTGAATCTAAAAAAGTTAATGTTATACCTTCGTGTGTTACTTGCATATTAGCAATAGGCGTCCCATCTGACGTTTTTAAAATGTCAGAACTTTCATACCCCTGAACCCATACATTCGAATCTGGGAAAGGAATATACATCGTGTCTCCTGCTTGTATAGGATTGTCTTTATTATCTTTCCAATCATAAGAAACACTAATTTTTTGTCCATTGGTAAAACTAGAAGGATTTACCTGGACATTTGTAATATAGTCATTAGGATTTAATTCTTTAGCATGTATTCTTTCTGTAAAAATTATAAAACTAAAGAAAATCGTTATAATAAGTATGACCTTATTTAGTAATTTTTTCATAAAAAAGCTCCCTCTAGAATGTTAATTTTCAGCTTTCAATTTTAACACATAAATATATAGCGCACAATCTTTTTAGGGACGAAATATTTCATACTTACTAAATACATTTCTTGTATAACTTATTTTCTCCATAGTAAGACGGAGGTTCTCCATTTACTTTCATACCCAATCTAAAGACATAGTATAAAAATCACAGTAGCTCAACATTACTGTAGACCAAAAATTAAATTTTACTTTCGTTAATATTCATATCTCCTCATTGCATTATAACTAATGAATATTGTAAGAAAAATTATCCAATTATATTGAAAAACAAAATACATTAATTTTAATTCCAAAATTATTTTCTCCGTTTTAAAATCTTTATAAAACTAATTGCAAAAAATATTAATATTCCTGTAATATTAGCTACTATGGTTATATTTTCACCTGTTTGAGGTAAATTTTGTTTACTCTTAATTGTTCGTTCACTTGTATCTTGATCCATATTTGTTCCATCTATATATGTCCCTATTTTTGAGGATGAGCTATCGCTTGAATCAAATGATGAATTATTTATTGTTTCTTTTAATGATGATCTCACGCTTGATGCTATCTCACTTGATGAATTTACAACTAAGACACTATTACTTGTCATTTCGTTTGATGAACTTGCAATTGGGGCACTGCTGCTTGCTACTTCGCTTGATGAACTTGCAATTGGAGTACTGCTACTTGCTACTTCGCTTGATGAACTTGCAATTGGAACACTGCTACTTGCTACTTCGCTTGATGAACTTGCAATCGGGACACTGCTGCTTGCTACTCCGCTTGATGAACTTGCAATTGGGACACTGCTGCTTGCTACTTTGCTTGATGAACTTGCAATTGGTATACTGCTATTTGTTGTCACTTTACTTGATGAACTACTACTTGATGATAAAGAACTTGATGAACCATCATTCTTAACGTTTGTTGTATTTGTAAATTCTAGATCATTGTATTTCACTGTTACATAGTAGTATCAACAGTATGATTATTATCTGGTAATACAAGTGTATATGTTCCAACTGGGACACCTACAATTTGTGCCTTGCCATCTGGTCCAAATTATAAATTGGCCTTGAACTTGATCACCATTCATCAATGTAGCTGCTTTGCCACCCCAATCATTTGGTAAGTCATTAAATTCTAATGTTGTTGACCCATATAATCCAAGTTTTTCCATTTGATCTGGAGTTACTAATATGTAGTTTGATTGGAATACTAAGTTAGGCATTAAGTACCACAAGAAGTTAACTGCCTGAGTTTGAGCATCACGTGCTGCTTGTGTTTTCAGCTGAATGACTTGTTGTAAGCCATCCCATTTCATCCATAATAGCATTATAATCATAGCCTTGCTTAGCCACAGCTTGTGAAACTAAATCGTATAAGTTTTGTGGATTTTCAGGGTTTGCATTGTTATAGTATTGAACACGATTTGCTTGGTAAACTTCTGTCCACGCATCAAAGTCCATCTTTTCAACCATATTGTAAAGTAAAATCACCCCAATATTTTTGAGAATCCACCTAAGTTCTTACCATCTGGTAAGATCGTATTCCATTGCCAATTATATTGAAGATCATTCAAAATGCCATTCATCTTAGTTTCAGTAGCTTTCTTGTCACCATTGAAGAACCTATCGGCTAATTCAAGATTATCTTTATATAAAATATGATAATAAACATAGCCTGCAAGAATATTGTTAGTTACTTCACCAGTATGATCATCGGGATTTTTCAATGAATTTGATTGGTATCCATGACCTGTTTCGTGGAAAATCACCCATTCTGGTTGAAGCCACTGCCACCCACGATAACTATACACTTCTGTGCGACTTGCAGTATAGCTTGCACCACCAGCTCCATGTGAATCTGCAGTATAGAAGTACTTATAGTTAACTAATTGATTATAAACTTCATCTGCATCTTCTGATAAACCGACTAACTTATTGTATGTTGGGAATAAAATATCATCATATAAATGCAATACATCATTTAAGTTCCGACATACATATTCGCACCTATGGCAACAGAATTCCCGTTTTTGTCAAATCCTTTAGGCGCCTCATTCATATTTTCTACATACTCACGATCATCAGTTGGAAGCAAGATTTGGAAAATTTTCCCTTCAATAATTGCATAACTGTCACCTTCTGCCCAGTTTTTCAAAAATTCTTCTTGATCATCATTTTCATAATTATAAACGGGAACTTTTTTATGTGAACCACTTAAACTAAAATCAATTGAAATTTCAGTTGGTAAGTCTCCTTCAGGTGTATTAATGAATGGAACTAAATCCACATCATTAGCTGAGCCCACTGCTTCGCCCTTAGAATTAGTATGTTCTACTGGCGGGTTAAGTGCTGTAATTGTAGCATTTTGATGTGGTTTTATAGTTATTGCCTTGGGCATGGCTTGTGAATCGTTTGTCCATAATGTAATTACAATTGGAGTATCACTATTATTTGTAATCGTCAATTCCGCACCAGGTTGCATAATATATCCTAATGCTTGGCGATCTTGACTTGCTCCTCTTGGCATACTTACATTTTTATATGGTTGTTTGGGTAAAGTATAAATTGATTTTGTTCCAGTGATGGCTTCGCTTGATGAAACATATGAAACATCAATTGCTTGTGAAGTATTTGCACTTGTAATAATATCCGATGAAGCAAATACTTGTGCATTGAAAATTGGTGCAGATGTGGCTACACCGATTGTACTTATTCCTAAAACTGCCATCGTTTTAGTTAAAGTCTTATTTAGAATCATATCCTTAAACCATTCTTTTCATATCTCGCCAAAATCAAATTATAAAGTAAAAATATATTAATATTCAAGAATAAATCACAAACATTTTTATAATTTTACTTAAAAATAAAAAGCAGTTAAGGACGTAACGAATATCAAATCCTTTAACTGCTTTTTTTGTTAAATTTTATTATTTTTATTCATATGGATCTTCAGAAACATCTTTCTTTACAAATCCTAAAATTAAACCAGCAATAATTGCGCCTACGATTGTGGCAACTACATATCCAATCCAGTTAGTTGCTAATGGAGTTACCCATAAACCACCGTGAGGAGCAGGAACACCAACTTTAAGTAATCCAACAATTGCGCCACCAACAGCTGAACCTACAATGCATGATGGAATTACTCGCAAAGGATCAGCAGTAGCAAATGGAATTGCACCTTCTGTAATGAATGAGAATCCTAATACCCAGTTAGTTACACCAGCTTGACGTTCTTGTTTTGTAAATTTCTTCTTGAATAATGCTGTTCCAATAGCAGTAGCAAATGGAGGAATCATTCCACCTACCATAACTGAAGCCATTAAAATTGCAGCTATTGCTGAATGAGGATCATTTGCAAATGCACCTGAAGCAAATACATAAGCTGCCTTGTTTACTGGACCACCCATGTCAAATGCCATCATTCCAGCTAACAATGTAGTTAACAGTACTAAGTTCCCTGTTCCCATACTGTTTAAGAAGTGAGTAATTGCTAAGTTAATTCCTGAGAAGATTGGATTGATAATGAAGTACATGATCAATGCAATAAAGAGTAATCCTAAAATTGGATACAATAACATTGGTTTCATACCTTCAAGTGATTTAGGTAATTTAGCAAATAACTTCTTCAAACCAACCATAATATAACCAGCAATGAAACCAGCAGCAATTCCGCCTAAGAATCCAGCAGATGCACCTGCAGAATGATGAATATTAGCAATATAGGCTCCACCAAAAGCACCTTTGTAAGCCATTGCCATGAAACCACCAACAAAACCTGGCATCAAGGCTGGTTGATCACCGATTGATTCAGCAATATATCCTGCTAACACTGGAACCATAAATGCAAATGCCATATTTCCAGCGTTATTTAAGAAAATAAACGCCTCAGAATTAGGACCACCCATGTAGTTTTCAACTACAAATGAAAGGGCCATTAAAATCCCACCACCAATAACAAATGGAAGCATGTGGGAAATCCCATTCATCAATTGTTTGTAGATGTTAGCCCATACTCCGCCTGCCTTTTCCTCAGTACTTTCTTCAGCATCATCACCTGCAGAATGATATATTGGTGCTTTGCCATCTAACACTTCTTGAATCAATTTTTCAGGTTCTTTAATTCCGGCTGTAACTGGACGATTCACTAATGGTTTATCATCAAAACGAGACATTGCAACTTTCTTATCAGCAGCAACAACAACACCTTTTGCACGTTTAATTTCATCAGCAGTTAATTTATGCTTGATACCTTCAGAACCATTTGTTTCAACTTTGATGTCAACCCCGAGCTTTTTAGCAGCTTTCTTCAAGTTTTCTTCTGCCATGTATGTGTGTGCAATTCCGTTTGGACATGCTGTAACAGCTACAATATATGGTTTATCTGATGAAGTTGCATTTTTTTTAGCTTCTTCTTCAGCTTTATTTTGTGCCTCTTTTTCAGCAATTGCCTTTGCGAAAATATCTTGCACTTGATCTGGAGTTTCCGCTTTCTTCAATGCAGCTACTACATCTGGATTCATTAATACTTGTGATAATGCAGCTAAAGCTTGCAAGTGAGTATTATCTGCACCTTCTGGAGCTGCAATCATAAAGAATAAGTGCGTTGGTTGACCATCCATTGAGTCAAAATCAACTCCAGCTTTACTTCTAGCAAACATTACAGCAGCTTGTTTAACTGCTTTATCGTGAGCATGCGGAATTGCAATTCCATCGCCCATTCCAGTTGAGCCTTCTGCTTCACGCTTTAAAATATCTTTCTTGTATAATTCTTCATCATCAATGATGCCTTTTTCATAGTAATTATGAACCATTTCATCAATTACGCCTGCTTTAGTCGTTGCTTTTAAGTCCATAATCATGATGTTTTTCATCAACAATTTACGAATGTCCATGCTAACACTTCCTTATTAAACCTATTTATATTCTGTAATTTTAATTTGTGGTAAAATTTCATCAATTTTAGCACGAGTTGCTAAATCTTCTGAAAAAGCAGTTGCAGAACCTGAAGCTAAACCATATCGAAAAGCTTCAACTACATCTTTTGTTTTAGCAAATGTACCAGTAAATCCTGCAAGCATTGAATCTCCTGCACCAACTGAATTAACAACAGTTCCCTTAGGAGCAAGTGAACGATAAACTTTATCCTTAGTAACCATTAAGCCACCATCACCTGCCATTGAAATCAACACATTTTGTGCACCCATTTCAAGTAACTTTTTAGCATACTTTACAATGTCATCGATTCCATTAAATTGGACCCCAAACATATCTGCTAATTCATGGTTATTAGGTTTTACAACAAGAGGATGTTCTGGCAAGGTTTTTAATAAACTATCACCAGTTGTATCAATTACAAATTGAGCACCTTTTTGGCGAATGATTTTGATTAAATCAAAGTAAAAATCATCCCCTAATCCTGGAAGTAAGCTTCCTGCAAAAATAACAGTATCATCTTCTGTTAAATGATCAAATTGTGCTTTAAAGGCTTCTAATTCAGCATCATTTAATTTAGGACCTTTACCATTGATTTCAGTTTCTGCTTGCGCTTTAATCTTTACGTTAATTCGTGTATTTCCTTGAATTGAAGTAAAGTTAGTCTTTAATCCGATTTTTTCAAGCGAATCTTTCACAAAATCACCGGTAAAGCCACCTAAAAATCCCCATGCAACACTATCGTGACCAAGTTCTTTTAGGATTCTAGAAACATTAATTCCCTTTCCACCTGGAAGCATGTTGTCGTAATCCATTCGATTAACTTCGCCTAATGTTAGTTCTTTTAACTGCACAATGTAATCAATCGATGGATTAACAGTAACTGTATAAATCATCGTTTGACCTCCTCAACTGTTGTTTGTTTCGTAAATGAACGAAGCAACTTTGCAGATGTTGGCTCAATAATTAAAGTTGCTGCATTGAGTGGTGCAACTTGCATAAATGATACCTCATTTAATTTAGAAGAGTCTGCTAAAACAAATGTATGTTGTGATTTTTGCAACGCAAATTCTTTAATCGCCGCTTCATCTGGATCAGGAGTGGTATATCCATCAAGTGGATGCACTCCATTTATTCCGAGAAAAGCCTTATTAAAGCGTAACTTACTTAATTGCTCAATTGCATTAATTCCAACAATTGCTTTAGTTGTTGCTTTAAGTTGTCCCCCTAACAAAATTGTTTGAATATGTCGTTCTGCAAGCGCAGATGCATGCAAGATGCCATTGGTCACAACTGTAATTCCCTTATTTTGGGGCAAATAATCAACCATTGCTAATGTAGTTGTTCCAGCATCCAAAAAAATTACATCCTCCGAATTAATGTGCATGGCAGCATGTCTTCCAATTGCTTCTTTTGCATTTGGATTTTGCAATGCTTTTCCAAACATATCTGGTTCGTTTTGTAAGGCATAATTAATTTTAGCTCCTCCATGAACACGTTCAAGCAATCCCCGTTCTTCAAGGACTTGTAAGTCTCGTCGAACCGATGATTCTGAACAATGTGTGCGTTTGCAAATCTCTTGAACTTTAACAATTCGATTGGATTTTAGCATATCTAAAATTATTTGTCGCCGTTCTTCTGCAAGCATTTTCATTCCCTCCGTAATTCATTCTATCATCATTAATAATCACTTTCAATCACATTCAGTCAAAAATAATCAATTTTATGATCAATTTTTAGTCTACTTATTCATTAAAGCACATACTTTTCAACTACTTTTCCTAAACCATCATGATTATTATCATCAGTAATAACTGTAGCAACTTCTTTTATGCGCTGATTACCATTTCCCATCGCAACACTTAAATCAACTTCTTCAAGCATTGTTAAATCATTATTTTCATCACCAATTGTCATAATTTCATCACGTTTAATATTAAGTGTTTTAGCTAACTTTAAAACTGCATTACCCTTCGTTGCTAGTGGATTAGTAAATTCTAAAAACCATGGTGCACTTAAAACTACATAATAATTATCTTTAATTTCTTGTGGAATATGATCACTTGCTTGAGCAATTTTTTCAGGATCATCTACCCACATAAATTTAGTTCCCTTAATTTTATTATCTACCTCATCTAAATTCCGATAATGAAGTGGCATATTAGTATAAAAGGCATCAATGACTGAATATTTACTAATATCTTTATCTGTCACATATAATTGCGAGTCAGGAGTAACTAGTTGTCCTTTAATATTTAACTTCGAGCTCATTTTGACGAATTCTACATATTCTTCATATGTAATGTCATTTTCAAAAATAATTTCATTGGTGCCCACATTCATTGCTTGTGCACCATTAAATGTAATTGCATAGTCATTTTTTCCAGTTAATCCGAGTTCATCTAAATAGTTTTGAATCCCAGAAACTGGGCGTCCAGTACACAAAACCACATAAACACCCTTATCACGTGCTGCTTTCAAAGCTTTGAGTGTTCGGGTCGTAATTTTTTTATCATCATTTACTAAGGTACCATCAATATCAGTTGCAATCATTTTAATTGTCATTATTTATCCCCTTTTCGACGTTTTCTTATTAAACTCAGAATACCATAAACTCACGCGTAAAATCTTTTCCTAAAAGGAATTTTTTTGTAAAATGTAAACAAAGACTTTATTAGGGAGGTTTTTAGATGTTTAACATGATTCCAAATGACTATCCTGAAGTTCTTACTAAATTAAGTTGGCTTCAATCAAACGGCTATCCAAATGCGACTGAGAAAGGCGTTTTACGTGACACTATTATTTCTGGAGCACAAGATTTATTTGATGAAGCCTTAGAAGATTCTTACTGGACAGTTTTATGGGATGTTGAAGACGAAAAATTATGGGTTCGAGGTGCCATGAGTGAACGTTTAGGGGAATTAGTTCCACGCGATGGCTTTAAAACCTTTGCTGATGATTTCAAAGATAACCCATATAAATTCTGGGAAAACATGGGACAACAAGTGCGCTTAATCGTTGGAAGTGAATAAAGATACTATGAAAAATTTAAAACGAAATTTACTTTTAATTTTTATTGCCAACGCTATTCTTTTAGCTGGTTTTTTAGCAGTAACGATTCAAAAGTTTACACTGAATCCACAACTAACATTTGGAGTAATTGTTCTTTTAGTTGTTGACTTTGTTTTGCTTAGCACCTTTACTTCACTGTTAACAATTGGAATTCAGTTTATTATTCGAAAAGTACGTCAAAATAAAAATAAAGAATAAAAAAAGTAGGCAACCAATGTCAAAACATTGATTACCTACTTTTTATTATTCTTCTTCAATGTCATCCATATCATTTTCGATATCTTTTGAAACAACTTTTTCAGGAGTTCTTGCAACCATTACATCACATCTAGCTGTTCGCATAACGTAAGTTGCAACTGATCCTACCATAATTCTTCTAATCAAATTCTTCCCTGTTTCACCAACAATAATCAAGTCATTCTTGTATTCTGGTTGAAAATCTTCAACAATAACTGTTTTTGGATTACCAAAACGTAAGTGGACAGAAACTTGATCTTGTCTTAGTCCAGCTTCGACTAAATGTTCTTTTAAGTCATTCATATATTTTTCGCATTCTTGGACTTCTTTATAAATACGTTCACCATCAAGGGTGATGCCCGCATTTCCATATTCAAGCGAATTCATATCTAATACCCATAAAACGTCAAGATGAGCATCATTTCTTTTTACAATATTCAATGCGTCAAATAAAGCAACTTCTGACCCCTTTGAACCATCGATAGCAACTAAAATATTTTTGTAGCCTAATGCCATAATCAACACTCCTATTCACCTATCTATTTTAATGATAGCTTTATCATGCATGATTTTCAAGTAACTGCTTCCACTCATTTCAATATAATAAAAAAACTTGGCATAACCCAAGTTTTCTACTACTTATCTTCATCTAACATAATTTTATGTTTTTCTTTTAACGCTGCTAATTTTTCAGGCGTTAAATTACCTAAACCAACTAATTTTTCTTCGATCATTTCTAATACTTTTACGCGATCTTCCATGTTAGTTACAAAATCATATTCATCGCCATCAATAACTAACATTGGTGAGGCATTGTATTCCTTCATCCAAATATCATATTGTTTCAATAATCGATGATAATAGTCCACAAGAGATGGATCATTTTCAACTAATTCATACTCACGACCACGTTTTTCAATTCGTTTAAGCATTGTTTCATAGGATACATTGATCATAATCATTAGATCCGGAGATTTTTTATGTGAAGCATAGGGTAATTCTTCCATCATATTAGCGAGCAAACTTTTATAAATGTCATATTCTACATCCGTAGCATTACCCATTTCAGTATTCATTCGCATAAAAATTTCGTCTTCATAAATTGAGCGGTCTAAAATATTATTATCTTCTTCCATCGCTTGCTTAATCATTGCAAAACGACGATTTAAAAAGAATGTTTGCAATAAATAAGCATATGGATTAGTTGCTTCTTTGTCCCCAGCTGCACGTTTCTTAGCCGCAATTTCATTTCCTTTATAAAAAAGCGGTAATACCGGGTTATCTTCAACTGGTTCATAAAATGCTTTTGTTCCTAATTCTTCTGATAAGATCTCTGTAAGGCTTGACTTACCTGATCCAATAATTCCTGAAAGTGTAATCAAAATGATAGATGCATCCTTTCTTCCGAGACCGTAAAGTCCAGCCTCTATTTTTGCCTGATTAACTCAGCATCATCTATCATACTCTCATTTAACTAAAAAATAAAGCTACATTTTGGGGCTTTAAAACCGCTGAATCACTATATATAGTACGAAAGAAAGCGAATTACTTAACCATAATATTATAAAAATTTTATTTATTTTCGCTTAATAATAACCCCAATAATTAATCCTGGAATATAAAGAAGTAAACTAATTGGAAAAAGCATTGCTAAAACCGCTGGAATAATCGCAACAAATAAAGCTAGCCGCCAAATTTGTTTATTTTGATTTAAAGTTTTTTGTACCTTATCTTTATCAACATTTCCCGGGTGATCACCTTGTTTAGGCATCATCATTGCCATTATTATCATCCAACCAAATAGGTTCACAAATGCGATTATTCGCAAAATATTAATGATTCCTGTTAATATTTCATTCATTTTCGTTACCATTATTCCTTAGTTTCAATTTGCGCTTTAAAGACCTGTCCATCATCTTCGACCATTCCAATCATCGTATCAAATAATAATAAGATCCAGCCAAAAGCAAGCACAAACGCAATTAATTCAAATACCGTTAAGGAAATCAAATAAAATGGTTTAAACATCAGATCAACAACCACTAAACCAACACAAAGTGCATACGAAATTGCTAAAAAGCGTTTCCCAACTTCTGGAAGCAACCAGCGAATTCCTACAATTAAAATAATAATCAAGTAAACTAAGTAACCTGCAATTTTATCATGTAGAATATGGAAATTATCGTTATTTGGAAAAAGCCCTACTGCTCCCATATCAAGCGCAGTTAAAGTTAAAATTAACCGTAAAACCGTTGTACGCCATGAATTTTTAACAACTTCTTGTAATGAAACAAAAATATAATCAATTAACGCCACCATCAATAACGATGAAAATACTAGCGTTAAGTTAAATTGCCAGCTATTATTTGCATGTTTAGTTCCTAAAAAACTTAAGTTATGTTGCCACCAATCACGTCCATTTGATGCCATTGACATTACTGCACCACTAGTAATCACTAAAATCATTAATGTTGTTAGCATTCCATAATTAACTGCCAAACCAATTCGCACCATTAAGTAATTAACGGCGGTAACAAAAACAAAAAATAAGCCCATGGTAGTTAAATGTCCAAATGTTACTCCCGTAAAAATGCGACTCATTCCCCAAGCAATTCCCATTAAGGCAAGTGCCAACATTAAAACAAATGAAATTACAATTACCGGAAAAGTGCGCCAAAATGTATACGCTGAATAACTAACCGTAATATTTTTCCGATTGGCAATAAAATATGCACTAAACATAATCATCCCTGAAATTCCGCCAAAAACGATCAAACCACTTGCAATTGATTCATTTCCGACTAAAGGAACTTGTTTTAGGTGAATCACATTAATATAAATCCAAAAAACAACACTTGTAATTAAGGATGCTAAAATGATCCAAGCAACGTTAAATTGACGTTTATTAGTTGCATTCGTTGTCTTTTTTAATCTTAATTCACCATTTTTAGCCGTAACTTGCAAATCATCCCCATCATGCAAGTCATATTTTTTGATCAATTCATCCGGCATTGAAACCGTTAATTTCGCCATTCTAAATATTCCTCTCACAAATATAATCTATTTTTCATTATAACAAATTCATTGTGAACAAATGCTCTAAAGCCCACTTAAATTTATTTAAAAATACTTTTCACCTTTAATTCTATTTTGTTACAATGAAAAAAATCATGAAAGGAAAATTCAGTAGATTTTTCAATTAAAACCATTCAAAAAAGCGACTATTCTCAAATTGACCACGTAGTTAAAAGTGCTTTTGAGCAAAGTGATCTTGGTTACAGCGAAGAAGTTGAGATCGTTCATTCATTGCGCCAATTAAATGATTATGATTCTAACTTAGAAATTGGGGCTTATCACAATAACCAATTGATTGGAATGGGACTTTTAAGTAGTGGTTATATTGAAACTGATTCTCAAACATTAGATGGATTAATTCTTGCTCCTGTTGCAGTTGATCCTCAATACTAAAATCAAGGTGTTGGCAAGCAACTTATCTTAGAACTTGAACAACGAGCTGCTAATATAAACGCAGCTTTCATTCACTTAGTTGGTCACCTAATTATTATCAAAAGTTAGGTTACCAACCATTACTAACTGGAATTTAACTTCAGCTTTAGATGGTTCTGTAGATGTTTTTATGATTAAAGAAATTACTGATCGTCCATTTAAAAAAATCATTGATGGCCAAATCCACTATAATGAAGTTTTTGAGCAAAAAAATAGAGATTGCTAATTGCAATCTCTATTTTTATTATTTATTTTCTTTGTTCTTTTTGATCACTTTTTTCTTTACGTTCTTCCACAACCAACTTGCCATCCTTCATATCAGCAACTAAATGCTTTACGTCTGGATTATCAAGGTAAAAGTCAGTTACTTTATCACGAATTTGTTGTTCAATCACTCGCCGTAATGGACGTGCTCCCATTGCTTCATCATAACCTTGTTCGATCAAGTAATCTTTAGCTTTTTCAGAAACTTTCAAATCAATATTTTTCTTAGCTAATGTTTGGTTAACTTCATCTAACATTAAATCAACAATGTGTTTCAAGTCATCTTTTGTAAGATGTGAAAATTCAATTACCGCGTTGAACCGGTTCAAAAATTCTGGACGGAAATATGGAGCGATCTTCTTCATAATATCTTCGTCCTTCTTTTCGTTACCATTTGGTTCCTCATTTCCAAAACCAGCATTAGATGTTGCAATAATAACGGTGTTCTTGAAGTTTACGGTATTTCCTTGACCGTCTGTTAACCGGCCATCATCTAAAACTTGTAATAATAATGTGATAACTTGAGGGTCGGCTTTTTCAATTTCATCTAATAAGATGATTGAATATGGATTACGCCGTACTCTTTCAGTTAAAGTATTATTATTATCATCATACCCTACATATCCAGCTGTAGTTCCGATTAATTTAGAAACTGCAGTCCGATCAGAATATTCTGACATATCCAACCGAATAATTGCATCTTTAGAACCAAACATATCTAAGGCTAATTGTTTTGCCAATTCTGTTTTACCAACACCTGTTGGTCCTACAAACAAGAAGCTTCCAATTGGACGGTTACCTTCATCAAAACCTGCTCGGTTACGCCGAATTGCACGAGCAACCGCATCAACCGCTTCATCTTGGCCAATTACTTTACCTTTCAAACGATCGCCAATTGTCTTTAAGCGTTCAATGTCACTTGCACCCATTTTTGATACTGGAATTCCAGTTAATCGTTCTACTGATTCCGCTACATCATTAACAGTTGCAGTAACCTTTTGTTCTTGTGCATGATTATCAATTTGTTTTTGCAAATCTTTAATCTTCGTTTTAGCATTTAAAGCCGCTTCATAATCTTCATTTTCAGCTGCTTTATCTTGTTTTTCTTTTTCTTTAGCAATTTGCTTTTCAATATCCTTTACATCAGTAACTGGATGCTGTGCTGCTAAGTGAGCTGCTGTCATATCAACTAAATCAATGGCCTTATCAGGTAAACTCCGTTGTGGAATATATTGAATTGAGTAATCAACAGCTGCTTTCAAAACTTTATCAGGAAGTTCAACATTATGATGTTTTTCATATAATGGACGAATTCCTTGTAAAATCTTAAATGTATCTTCAGCACTTGGAGCATTTACAACTACTTCATTGAACCGCCGTGCTAAAGCTGCATTTTTCATAATAGTATTGTGGTATTCATCTTGAGTAGTAGCACCAATTACAGTGATTTCCCCCCGTGACAATGCTGGTTTCAAAATATCAGCTAAACCTTTGGAACCATTATCGCCACCCATACCACCAGCACCTAAGATTTGATGGATTTCATCAAAGAATAAAATTACATTTCCACGTTCTTTAACTTCCTTGATTAAGTTTTGAATATTTTCTTCAAAACTTCCACGATATTGAGTACCAGCTTCCAAACCAGAAATATCAATACTAATAATTTCTTTATTCTTAATTGCTGCTGGAACATCACCATTGACGATCGCTTGAGCTAAGCCTTCAACAACAGCTGTTTTACCAACACCGGCATCTCCAACTAACACTGGATTATTTTTTGTACGCCGTGATAAAATTTCAGCAGTTTCTTGAATTTCTTTATTTCTGCCAATCACTGGATCCAATTTACCTTCACGTGCTTCTTCAGTTAAGTTGCGTCCTAATTTTTCTAAAATACCGTCTTTTTTATTTTTGCCTGCTTGCATCTTACCTTGAGCATTAGCTCCCTTTGGCAATTTACCTGTTTTACGGTATTGAGCAAATTCTTCGGGAGTAACTTCGCGACCGTTAATTAAATAACGGCGATTTTCTGAATTATATCCATTCATACCTCCCATTAATTGATTAAAAATATCATCCATATTATCAAATGGTCCTACTGGAATATCTGCCATAATAGTATACCTCCGTTTTCTTTCTTAATACATATCAGTAGATAAGTTAGTAACAAAAAAGTCCGACTGATACACAAACCCAAAGTGACTCAACCAAGACTTCCTGCGGTTACAAAACCTTACTATTCATCATCATCTTTATCATTCATCAAATAATCTTCTTCTAACTCTTTTAACACTTCCCACATTGCTTTATGCTGAGCTTGTGCTAAGGCATCTAAATCACGTAGATTTATCGAGGTAGCCTTTGATTGCTCCTTGTTGAATGATTTATGTAGAGTTGTGTAACCGTAGCCCGATATCTTAGCCACCCGATAAATTGTTAGATTTTGATGATCGAGATAACCTTTAATATCGATTTTCATCTCTATCACATCCCTACATTTTTAATTATACTACATTTGTGGTATATTACAAGTGTGAAACACTCAAAAATGCAAAAAATTTTTTCTTTCCTATATAATTACATAAATTACTTGTAAATAACCCTAATTAAGTGTTTTTTACAACAAACATGTTAAGATAAAACTGGTGTTAGAAATAACACCACCCTTTCCAAATTATTATCAGGCTAAATAGTAGTAGAAGAAATTCTATTACTATACATATGTCTGTTCTTTCAATAATTTGGGAAGGGTTTTTTATTTTTTCAAAGTTTTTTATGTTATTTTTTACATTAAAGATGTATAATAATAACTGTTTAAGAAATGATGATTTCTCATCATTTAAAATTTTACCTTTTAGGAGGAATATTAATATGACTACAAAAGTAGGTATTAATGGTTTTGGTCGTATCGGCCGTTTAGCATTCCGTCGCATTGCTGAAGTATCAGACAACTTGGAAATCGTTGCT
>NZ_JBSJYT010000011.1:0-57812 GCF_053711055.1 Ligilactobacillus sp. LYQ135
CCCTTCTAATACAAATATAGTCCACTTTCAAAATGTATAGCATCCGCTGATTGATATAAAACATTTGAAACATATTTATTTTTTACAAAAATGTATACTTTATTGCCAGGTTGTTCCGTTTCTACATCACTATAACCTGATATTTTTTTCTCTACTACCTCTCCTTTTACCACTGAATATCCCAATAAAGCTAATAAAATATTTGGAAAAAAATCTGATGATTTTAAAAAGAAAAAATATATCAAAATTTCAAATAAAATAATCATTATTAATGAATAAAGTGTTTTATCATTCAATGTAAAAGTTGAGAGGATGGGCAAAATACTACTTAAAATAAAATCGTCATATCCGGAATTATAACTTTTAAAAAATTTAACTTTATAAATATTCATTGATTCTTTGGATTTAGGTATATTGTTAAGTATATTTTTGATATATATACCGAATGCTATTCCCAAAATAGTAAATACTAATAATATTAATACTAATGTAATATCCACTATAACAAGCAATTTTAAAATGCACCAATCACTTTTTAATAAATTTAATTTACTCCATGGAAAGTTAAATACAATCGAAATCATTAATATTATATTTATCGGAAAAATCGCTGACACAAAATATCCAAATTTAAATTTTTTATTAGAAATCATAAACATTTTTAGCACTTCCCCCTCAAAAAATGGTTAATAAGCTAATTTGTTCTAATATTCCCATTATTTCCAAATTTTTCATCCTCTTACTTATATTTATTAATTAAAAATGGTTTCCTAAAGCCAAATAATTTATTCAAAAATTCAACTTTAATTCCATTCGCTGCTAAGACTTTATCTAAAGAAATACAATTTTTTAACACGAAATTAACAAGATATAATATTTTCGCTGGTATAGTTAATGTTGAATTGCCATTTAAATTTTTATTGCTAAAATTTATTAAATCATTAAGTGACTTGCAAAAGGTAATATGTTGATAATGGTTTAATAAACCTAATCTATAGCAACGATTTTCTATTGTTGAAACAGGCAAATGATATTGCTTCTCTAAAAACAAATATTCCTTAGGATCGCTAGGATTATTAATTGCCACAAATGCTTTATCTATTTCTCCTTTTCGCAATAAAAAACAAATAGCAAATTCATCTGCTTCTCGTTCTAAATTATTATATTCAGTTAATGTTAATTCTGAAATGTCTATACTGCGATGCATCAATAAATGACCTAATTCATGTGCTAAGCTATAAGTACGCCTTGTTTCTGATTGCCCACTATTATTTAAAACAATGTAGGGAGTATCTTTTACCCAAATACTGTAAGCATCTTGCTTATTTGGTAATTTCCTTTCTAAAATATAAATACCATATTGTTCAAGGATATACATTATTTCCTTGTTATCTTTTATGCTTAAACTTTCTCTAACATCAGACGCTAAATCATCTATAATTTTCATGTGTTCCTCATATGTCATAAGCATATTATATTTTCGATGAACATTTTTTTGAATAGACATTAAATCACGATTTTTAATAGCTAAAAACTGTTCAAAATATCCAATATAGTAATGCACAAAATCAATATATCTTAATTCATATTTATCTGGCTTAGTAGGCTGATTTCTTTTTGTTCGATATGTTAAATTTTCCTTCACAGCTACATGTGAAATGCTACCAATATTAAAAAAATAATCAGGATTAACTGCAAATAAGTCCGTTAATTTTCTTAAAACTACAAAACTAAGATCAATTAATCCATTTTCATATTGCCAAACATTCTGTTCTGTAATTGATAGTTTATTTGCCAAATCCTTTCTTGAAAGTCCATTCATTTCTCTTAAATCAATCAATCTTTGTATATTAGTCATATAGCTATTCTTCTCCATTTATCTTGTAAAGAATGTTTGTTGTTAATCTACATACCAGTTGTAGATATTTTTAGTATCAATAAAATCTTTCTTTTTTATTATTTTCCAATCGTGATTGAAGATAATATACCTTAAAACTAAACCCTTTTTCTTTTTTGAGGGGAAAACGCTTGTTGTCCAAATAATATCTTTTTCTGTATTAATTTTTAATACTTGTCGCTCAAAATCATTCATCCCACCTCGATTAGCTTCTCTATCATAATCTATTAGCAAGCCACGATGATATTCAATTCCTGTAACTGATACTGGAATCAAGTGAGTTCTATCTACTAAAGTCTGTGCAGTTTGCTCTGCTACAATGTATGATTTTTGTTTTCTACGGTCATTTGAAGATTTACTCTTAGTGGTTTTAGGTATTTTCCCATCATACTCTAATCTTAGATTATGATTTGTCTTTTCCCATTGTTTTCTGAATTTAGCCAAAGTATTTACGCCACTATAATATAAATCATATATATCTCGATTATAGCTATATCCTGTACCTTTTTTAATATACATAGCTACCATATGGTATTGACGATTATGCTGCCAAATGACAGAGTTATCATCTACTTCTTTAAGCTTTAATTTCAAATTCGATAAATCTGTTAAAGGACAGGTTTTTACTTGATGCACACTAGTTATTTTTTGCATCCTAATTCGATTAAATATACTTTGAGCTGTTTTCAAATAAATTTCTCTCACCTTCTTCTAAACGTTAATTCTGTCACTAAATCATCTACATAACCATCATCTATACTCAAAATTTTAATCCCTGGATAAGATGTATCTAATGCTGTTTTTGCTTCCTCTCTTGTAATTTGACCATCTTCCCAATTAGTTTGGCTTAAATAATCAATATATGCAGCACGTACTTCATCGACAATATCTGTAAAATCAATATTATTAATTAATTCTTGAATTTTTTTATTAATTGCTCCATTTGGAGACAATAACTTTTCTAAATATTTATCAATTAATGGATAGCCTTCACTGTCTGCTTCAACCTCTTGAACAAAAGAAGGATCAGAGATAATTTTTTCTAAACTATCACGTCCAGCACATTTAATTGTATGAACCGTTTTTTTAATTTTATTTCTAAAAATTTCTCTTACAGAATCGTTATAGTTACCGTTAATTTTATAATTATAAAATTCGTTTGCTTTATTTATAACCAAATTACGAATGGTTTCATCATCAATATCTTTGTTGTAATCATATATTAATTCTTCAGCAATATCTTTGGATGTATAATTAACAAATTGGCGTTCCATAAGTAGATACTCCTATTCTTTTAACTAAGTTTACCTTACCGTCATATCTTCCAACTTAATAATAGCTTCATCACTAGTTACTTCATAAGAAGAGCAACCAGGATATAATTTAATCAAAGTTCGTCTCAATGTACTAATGTCTAAATTTTGATAATTTGAAGCAACATCACTTAATAGCTTATTAATAGCATTATCTTGTACCTGTTCCCAATCAAAATTATCCACCTTTGCATTCCAGTCTTGGATAAAATATTGTTTTTCTTTTTCAACAAAAGCATCATATTCTCTTATGTTAGTTACAATATTATCACGAAATGCTTTTTGCATTCTCATACAATATTTTTCTCTTAAAAAATTTAATGCTGTAGTAGATTCGGTGGCAAAAGGCTCACTGTCCCAAAAAAGAGAAAGTATATCAGCGGTATTTGGAATAAGATGTTGTCTTGCTTTCTGATAATTAATATCATTTACAATGCTCATTCCCATCTTCTCATCATCTATCCAACTAGTATAATTATTAAAACTTTCAATAATTTCCAGTTTTTTATCCAAAGTTAATAATTGACACATACCTTATCTCCTATTCTCTAATTTCATCAGCAACTTGTTCAGCTTCTGATTCACTATATGAGGCCATTTGAACTTCTTTTCGATGTTGTAATGTACAATAACTTCTAGCGGTTGCTTGATCAACACCAACTAATACTAAGTTATCTACAGCATTTTCTACTAATTTATTCCAATATTTATCAAAGCTAAAAACTTTTTCAGCCATATCAATAGCGTTTGTGCGAACGTAATTGTCAACAAAATTAACAACGCTACTGCTACTATTATTTGAAGCCATATATTCGCTTAATACAGGCTCAGTATAAACATTTGCAAATTTAACCATTTCAGCATCAGAAATAACATTTTCATCCAATTTTCCAACTAAACCATTAATTTCTAATAAATTTTCAAACGCTTCATAAGCATCTAGTTCTAAGTCTTCCTGGATAATATTTTTAATTTCCTGATCAGTGGAAACTGGATGCCAATGTTCATTAGTATACTTTTCTAACGCTTCATTTGCAGAATTTACATTAGTAATTCTATCCAATTCATCAATCAGATTATCATCTATTTGTTGATTAGAAATCTTATCCTTAATAATTTGTTTAGTATAATCTACTAATTCTTGTTCATTCATCGCATCATTAAACTTTGCATATTTACACGTATATAACATTTATATACCTTCTTTCTATATTTTTAATACAAAATGTTTTTTACAGAAATAATGATTTCTTCATCGGATAACCAGGTACTTTTCCAAGCTTTTTGTGGATCTTTTTTATAGATATTAATTAATGCTTTTTTTATATCATCTGGCTTGTCTGGTAGTTGTTCTGCAACATTATCCCATTTTAATTCAATAAAATCGTCTAAATATTTTTCATAATCTAGCTGATTTTTAATCCATTTAGCATAATCCTCATCAGAGGGAATTTTACAACTGATATATTCTTTTGAATTTTGGGAATGTTCTTGCTTCACTTGCTCATAAATTTCACTAGCATATTTATCAATAAATTTTTCTATCAAATTATTAATATCACTAATAGCTTTATTACTATCTAGTACATAACAAGCCATAGCAATATCACCTGTATCTTTTTTAGAAAGCATAGTAATAAAATATTCTTTCGTGGTAATAAGATTGCCATTTTCAAAAACAATTGGAAAAGTTATTGTTTCACTTAAATTTGGATTCATTTTAGTTTCACCTTCCTCAAATTATTAAATTTAAATAAATTATTGTTTTTCATTTACAAAATATTCTTTTCGGGATAAAAATATCCTTTCCACTGATTATCTACTAGTTCAATATTACCCACTAGTTTTAATTGCTTAGTTTTCTCTTTAACTTCCGGTATTGTTTCTAAATAAGCCAAACTAGCATCTAAAGGTATACATCTCTTATACTTAATTTTTTCTTCCTTATGATTTTTCTTCTGTGGCTTTAAACTTCTTTGTTCTTTAAAATTACTTTTAACTGATAATTTATTAACTTCATCTGTTAATTCACTAATAACTTTATCTTCGTCTTTTATAACATGAGCACCGTTATTTTTAACATCTTCACTAGTTCTCTCTAACACGGAATGGTCTTTTGAGGTATCTTTTGCATGATTTACAGCTTCTTGTTCTTTAGTTGCATCCTTAATTTGTGAAGTTTGATCTTGTTTTGAATGATATTCGATAATAATTGTTTGATTTTTAGTATCTGCATTAACTTTTTGTGCGGATATTGTGGTTTGATCCGCTTCTAAATTGTCCAGTTTAGGAGCTTGATATTCTTCCCATTCTGGTTCACTAACAGGCAAATATTTATTATCTACCTTAATGAAAGTAACTGTTTGATCTATAGATAAATAATTATTATTACTAGGCGTTTTTAAAATGATGGTTCTTCTTACATTTTTTTGTCTTTCCATAAATTTTATCCTTTCTATAACCTCTCTTTTATTATAACAAAAATATACTTGTAATTGTTTTACAATATCAAAAAAGAGCCTTAAAAAAGGCTCTTTTTTCAATGTCTTTATTTACCGTAACGTTTTCTTCGCATACCGATTCCCATAGTTCCAACCACACCTAACATAGCTAAACCAATAAGAGCAGCTTCATCACTCGCTTTTTCACCAGTTTGAGGCATCGTTTGTTTTTCAGTGCGAACTGGCGCAGCTTCTTTAACTGGTGCAGCTACAGCTAAAACAGGTTGTGGTGATACAGCTTTTTCTGGAGCTGGTGTAGCCACATCTTGTTTAACAACTGTAGGAGCAGGAGTTACAGGTTGAGCTTCTTTTTGAGGAGCTGTTTCTTTTTGTGTAACTGCTTTAGGAGCTTCCTTTTGAGGAGTCTCTTGTTTAGGAGTTTCTTTCTTAGGACTTACAATTTTATTTACAACTGTGTTACTCTTGCGAGCTTTACCATTGTAAGTTGCTACCCAAGTATTAACTACTTTACCATCTTTAATAGCCTTACATTGAATGTAAGCTGACCAACTTTGAGCAGTCTTTTTATTGACTTCTAAATTCATAATATCCAAGAAGTCTTTATTAGCTTCAATAGATACCTCACCAGTTTCACTATTGTAATTCATAGTGAAATATTTAGTAATATCTGATCCCTTTTTAACAACTGTTCCATCTGCTAGTTGGAAATCATGGTCAGTGAACACTTGCCAGTTACCAGTAAATTCAACATGACTAGTATCTAATTTATCTGACCCACCCCATTGAGTAGTAGTTCCTTTATAATCAGCAGGACGTTCTGGCGAATTTAACTCGTAATAATACTCTTGACCAAGAGTAATATCTTGATTGTTAATGGAGTGTTGGTTGCCAATAGAAATAACTACATCTTTAGATGGATTCATTGCTGGTGTTTTAATTGCAACCGTATTACTTACAATATCATGTCCATTGATTGACGTTGTTACTTTATTGTCGATTTCAGCATTATCATTCAATGCTTCACCGTAAATATCAATTGTTGGCACTTCAAATTCTTTAGACTTATCTTTGTTCATCTGGTCTAAAAGACTTTGACTAGCAGATAATTTAATAGTCCAAGAGCCATCGCTATTTTGAGTAAGTTCAGGAATAAATTGATCACTTACGTCCTTACCATCTAAAACAGCTTTAAAACCAGTATATTTAAAGTCCGAATCTAAAGTATCTGTGATGACATAGGATTTAATATCATCTGTTCGATTAGCAGGTAATTTAGAGTTTGTAACAGGGAATGTTACTTTGTCACCAGCAACTACAGTACCACCATTAATAGATGCATCTGTATCTCCATCAACCGTTCCAGCTTCAACGTCTTTATGGTTTTGTGGAGTAACAGATAGATCTGTTAAATGATAATTAACCTTAGCATTTTCTACATCAGCTACATCGTAGTGATAATGTACAGTTGGAGCTTTTGGCTTTTCTGGTGTTTGTGGAATAGTTGTTGACATTTGAACCCAAACATCAGGATTTTTACTATCTTGATTTTTTGTGCTAAATGTCATTGTTACTGAATTTCCGCCTAAAGCAAATACTCCTGATCCATAGTAGGCTTTGTCTGAACCTGTTGTATCCCACTCATTCTTGTTAGCATCATTATTTTTGTCAGAATATAACGTTTTATCATGAGCTGATACTGATGAACCTTTTAAGGCAATGGCTTTACCATCAGAATCTAAAGTAGCTTCTTCTTGGTGTTCTTTGGCTTGTGTGCTACCGTTACTGTTATTTAATGAACCAACTGTCATATAAGCATCATCTGGATTTAATGTGATTAAGTTGCCATTTTCATCATAGTATTGATAAGTAACAGTTACACCATTACTGTTGTTATACCAAAAACCGTCTGTTGGATCAGTATAAATTCTTAAAAATGGATTTCCATTAGAATTTTCTGATGTATCAGTAGTTAATAATCCTGAACCGCTTTGTAAATTAGAATATGTTGCTACAATTTTACCGATCTTAACACCATTGTATGATCCGTTAATGTTGGTGTAAGTAACTTTAGCAATGTTTCCAGAAATACCATTTTTGTTATTGGCAACAACAATCAATGCACCTTTTGAATCTGTACCATTAGCTTTATATGGAGTGTCATCATAAACGAAACTGCCATCATTTGTTAATTTTTCGTAAGTGATTTCAGCATTTGGAGACTTATTAAGAATCAAGTTTTGTTTAATGGTACTTGAATCAACACCATTCATGGCCAAACCTTGATTATTGTATTTCTCCATGTCTTTATTATATTTATCAAGCGCTGCTTTGAAATCTTCATTAGCTTTATTGATTTCATCAATTTGAGATTGATAATCTTTATTGATTTCATCCTTTACTTTACCAGCATCATCTGTTGAACCACTAATAACTTTATCATCATCTTTTACAACATTAACGCCATTCTTTTTAGCATCTTCAACTGCTTGATCTAACTTAGAATGATCGTTGGCTGTATCTTTGGCATCATTAACAGCCTCTTGCTTTTTAGTTGCATCTTCAACTTTTGAAGTTTGATCAGCATAATCTTGTTTAATTTGATTTTGAACTTCATTCGACTTATCGGCCGTAGTGGTTTCGTGTTGTGTTGGATCTTGAGTAACTTCCACACCAGCTTGTTCAGCCTTGTCAACAGCGCTGGTTAAATCTTGATGAGGAACATCTACTTTAATTCCATTATCTGTCCCTTGAGATTGAGCAGCTGTTGAATTCCCACCATTTGAATTTGAACTATCGGCAGACTTAGCATTTTGATTTGTTGAACTTTGTTCAGCTGTTTTAGTAGCAGCTGAATTAGTTGAGCTAGTATTAGCAGTGCTACCTGTTTGACTATTTGTTGTTGGAGTTTCAGCCTTAACTTGTTCATTTGTTGAATTTTGTGTATTTGGTGTAGCTGTTCCAACTTTAGCTTGTTCAGTATTTTGGGCTACATTTTGTGTATTTGTAGCTTTTGCATTTTCATTATTAGTTGTTGAGGTAGCAGTTTGATTTGCTTGAGTATTTGTAGAATTTTGTGTAGCTAATTGAACTGTAGCTGTAGGCGAATCATTAGCTGATTGAACAGTATCAGCATTAGCAGTTCCACCAACCGCTCCTCCTAAAATCATTGTTGAAAATAATGCTGCTCCAGCTACTCCAGTTGTAATCTTGGCAGCAACCCAATGCTTACCATCTTTATACAAGTTATAATGTTCTTTTTCAGTTGAAGTAGCTTTGATAAACTTACATTGCTTGAATTTCTTTGACATGTTACTTCGTTTTTTTGTAACTACTGTTTTATTTCCATTTTCTGCAAAAGGGTTCAAATGGACAGCCGATTGTTTAGAGTCATTTTTATGAACAATAGTCATTTTAGTTACTTTATTTTCTTTAGACATATAAATCCTCCTAGATATTTAATACAACTGTTATTATATAACATTTACTAAAAATATGTAAATGTTTTTTGATTACAAATGTTTTTATTTCAATATTTTTTAATCATAATTACTTAAATTTGTGTTTTGGCCTGAAACTTGAAGTAATTTTATTTCTGTAAATTTCTGAATAGTTTTATCATAGGTTACCTGATAAACACGCAAACAATCTTTACCATTTACCTTAAATGTAACATTAGCAACTCCTTGAATAGAATTGTTATTTACAGATGTAAGATACGTATTAACATTACTAAAAGTAACCTCTTGATTTAATATATCAACTGTATTAAATCCACTTGTCTTGCCTGAATCAAATATTTTAGTATCATTTTTTACATTATCTGTAAGCATATAAGATAATTTATCTTTGCGTTGTGTATATTCTTTTTGACTATCATATTTAAAATAAACTTTAAAAAATGAGTTATTAGCTTGATTTAAAGTGTTATAGTTATTGATTTGATCACTAATGCTTAATATATTAGGATCTTTATGATTATCATCATTTGCATAATTAACAATATATTGCTTCTCAGCATTTTTTAGCTTATTATTATATTTTTCTTGTTCAACAGATAATTTATCTTGCATAGTATTTAATTGATTGGTAGCTTGCACATTATAAATTCTTACTCCTAACCATGTGACGATCAAAATTACCAAAAGCACTCCTAAAACAACTAACTCTATATTTTCTTTTTTCTTATCCATTATCGAGAGCTCCTTTATTTAAATCTTCAACTGAAGTCATCGCTATGTAATTAGCATTAGTGATTTTTCCAGTTTTTGCATTTAAAACCGCTGTATAGAAACCATATGCACTTTTATTATCAAAAGTTGTAAATTCAACATTTATTTCTACTGGGATGGTTTGTGATAATAAATCATATTTACCAAAATTAATAGTATAACTATTCATTTTTGAATTAGGGTACTGCTCACCTTTAGAAGTAACTGTTGGGGTGCTTTGCGCAATAATATTATCAGCTAAACTTTGACCTACTAATTTAGGCAATTTGTTTTTTAAGTCTGTAAAATCTTGCTTATTATGCGTTTGATTATAAGCCTTATCTAATGCATCGCTAATATTTTGCTTAGTCTGATTTTCTATATTATTTAAATTAATATTTTGGTCGGCAATCTTTTTTTCTACTGTTTGCGTATTTATTTTTTTCTTATTACTTTTTAGATTACTAACTTGCTTAGCTGTTGTTTGGTACTCAGTCCGTATTTGAGTTGTATCAGGAAGTTTCTTTAATTCTTTAAAGACTTGAAAGCCCACCAATAAATTTAAAATAAGTAATCCTCCAATTAGAATTTTCTTCATGTTTTTTCCTCTTTCTATTTAATAGGGCGAGCAATAGTCACACGCCCATTATCAACTAATGAACCAAATTGTCGTTGGATAGTATCTTCACAAACACCGTCATGATGAAAAACAGTTTCATCATCGCCACCTTCATTAATACATTTTGTATCATATCCATGCCAATTTTCAGTCAAAATAGCAGTATGTCCCATACTACCGCTACCGCCACCTACGTTGACGATAATAACATCTCCTGCTTTTGCATCTTTAGGATCAATCTTTTTTAAATATTGATGAGCTCCTGTTGCATCTGATTCTTGTAAAGGAGTTGTCCACGGAGTATCAGGGACTTTATAACCACTAACTTTTAATACTATCCATACAAAACCTGAACAGTCAGTGTTCCCATCCTTATTAAGTTGATCAATAGATTTTAAATCTTTATAGTTTTTACCATCTTTCATAAAGTTATATCTATTAGTTTGGGAATAATGAAACCAGCCATTCATTTTTCTGGCGTTGTCTACAATTGAACCACTAGCTTCACTCACATTATTAGAAGATTGATTACTGTTAGATGAGCAATAAGGAGGTTCAAAACTGTTATTAGATGAACTGGAAGTATTATTATTGTCTGAAGCATTGCCTTCATTAGCAAGGTCTAGTGCTTGATTAGATCCGCCACTTGAATCCCATTTACTCATGCATGACATAAATCCAGCTAAATAATTTGATTCGCTGTCAGTGTAATATCCCTTTTCCTTTAATACATGAACAAAGGCTTTAGGGTCTTTTTTGGCATCATCATGACCATTTAACATATTGGCCAAAATAGATGCATAGGCCATTGCATAATGTTGCCAGCTGTCATACGATCCATATGAGCCATCACCTTCTCCATGTCCTGAGCCTTGTTGAACTCCAGGAGTACCAGAAACATATCCAATCCCTGTCAAATTATGCTCTCCATCACGAGCCGCTTTAGCTCCTGGTGCACTTCCCCAAGATGTTTCATGCCCCATTTGAGCAAAAATTATTTTGGGATCAATGCCTGTTGCATCACCTACTGCTTTAGCAATTTTCTTACACAGATCATAAGCAGGAACACCTTCTTGAATTTTGTCATCACCTAAATCTGGAATTTTAAAATCAGTAGGCTTAAATTTACCATTAGATTTGGTTACTGAACCAGAACTATCGCTATCACTAGCTGTTTCATCATCTGAACTATCATCAGGAATACAAACCGTTTTATACCCCTTTTCTAAAGGGGAAGCACGAAGTAATGATGTAGGTGTAACAGTTGTTAATATAGTAATTGCAGTTACTATCAAAATTTTATTGTGCTTTCTTTTCAACCAAAATCACCTCTAATACATTTGTTATCATAATATATTTACTATAAAATTAAATGCATGTCTATAATCGCATTTTGATAGTCACTTTTCCGATAAAAATAAAAATTATTATCTTCATTTTTTAACAATTCTTTTTGAACTCGTTCTGGAAGCTCTCTATGCCATGATTCTTTAATTCGTGGCAAAACTTGTTCATCTAATCCTCCTAAAATTACCATATCTTGAACTGACAATGGTTTTACAAAACCCTCTAAGGTTCTAAAATTCATTTGTTCGTTATTACTATCTTCAAAAGTAGCAATTAATCCAATCCCTTTGAGATCCATTTTATCGCGATATTTAGTTAAAACTTTAGGATTGATATTAATTTGATCTAAGCCATTAACCACAATCATATCTCCCATTTGAGCACGATTAACCACATATGCAATTACATTTAAAAAGGTTGCTCCTTTAATAGTGGGGTTATCTGAAATATGAGATAAATCATAATAGATATTTCGATCAGTAGCGTCTAACTTATCAGGAATATCAGTTGCCTCACTAAAAAGTGACGGATGCATGCGAGAAGCTGTTTTGACTGCATTTAATACCATCTGTGCCTTTTCACGCGCACGTTCTCCTTGCTGTTCGGATTCTTGGACTAAACTTTGTAGTTCAGTTATAAAATCTTGAAGAGTAGGATAATTTTCATGATTGCTATTAGCCAAAATTTGCCATGCTTTAGTTGGATCATTATATGGATCAGTGGTATACATTCCATTTCCATTCGCACGATTAATTATCCAATCTACTAAACGTTCACGGAATAAAGCTTTAATAGCTGGATCTGTTTTTTCATCTTCTAACAACATCATGACTATTTCAGTCACTTTATTAAAATTATTATTAGCATCTTCTGCCACCGTTTCTTTAGATCCATATGTTTCTAAAGCATTAATAGAATGTCTGCTCATATCAAAAATTTGACTATCAGGAAAATAGTAGGCAAAGTCTACTAAATTAATATAGTGCGTACGTGTTCCGTGATATAAATAATTACTTTCAGCTATTACATGAGCAATTGCCGACCCGTATGTTCCATTAGGAAGCAAAACGCTCCCTTCCATGCCATCACAAGAAGCTATTCCTGTAATATGTCCTGTATGAATAATAGCATTACGAATTCCACTAAAATCAATAATGGAAGGTGTTCCAGCTAGATATGAGTAAACATCCTCGCCAACATTAACACCATATTTATCAGAAAAACCTGAACTCGGTAAAAATAGGCGTCCAGCATCCACTGTTGACATATCTGAGTTATGCCAAGCATCGGATGAAGTATCATGGAATAAATCAACAAGTGTTGCGAGTTGTTGGCCTGTTTTACGCACCAACATTATCCCTTTGATACTATTATCAAGATAGTTTTGATTAAGTTTTTGCATCGTTAATTTCAGTTTTTCGACAGTTGGACTTTTTACAAATAACGTTAAATCAGAATCAATTATAGATTTTTCCATACCTGCTAATTGTCTTGCTAGATGAGCATCTAGAATTTGCATATCTCGTTTACTATTTAATCGTTCATCTTTTTCATCTTTGCTATTCTCCATAGTAACAATTTTTGAATGCAACTGTTTTCCTAAAACGTCATTCTCTGTATTTTTACTCATTTTCTTTTCCCTTAATGCAAAGAAAACATTTCCATCTTCAATTGGAATTGAAGGAATGAGTTCTGTTAGCCATCCAATCTTCGCTGGATTATGTGTCCCATACTGAATCAATACATCATAAGCTGCTAAATAGTATCCATCTTTATTTCGTTCAACTTCTGTTGCTCGTTTTTCTTTATCTAAAACATGAATATAACCTTCATATTCTACATAGCCATATTTAGATAAAAAACCTTCTTGTCCTTTAAAATTATTGCGTTTTTTATCCAAGCGTTTTTTTCGTTGCTTTAATTGTTTTTTCTGTTCACGTGTCAATTTTATTTTTTCGTCTTTATTTTTTCTTTTTTTAAACAAGATCCTTCCTCCTTTCCATTATCCAAAAAGTTTATTTATAGTTTGCTTTAATTCGTTACCTTTAAGTAATTTAGCAGTAACCACTAACCCTTGACTGAAGTAGCTTAAATGATTATTAATTTCTTTTTTTAGTTGATGTACATTTCGACTATCTAAAATGATATAACTTTCTAAGGTTTGTACATCCCCTAATTGATCTATAATCTGATTCAATCTATTGTTCCTGGTAATCATACTAGGAGTAGCATTATCAGCTACTTTTTTAGGTTGAATCTTTGGGGTTTCAATTAGATTAATAGTAGTCCGCGTAGTATTCCTATCCATTGATTCTAAAGCACTTTCATTTAAATTACGCAATGCAATTAAATCTTCGTCAAAACTAGTACGTGAGACTGAACCTTGAACACGAAAGATAGCAATATAATGCCGATGCTTTTTATATCTAGATTCTAAAATAGATTTATCTAAAGAATGTTTATAGAAGCGATAAGGACTAATTTTTTGAAGCTCTTGAATATGCTTTTCTCCGCTAATTTCTTTTGCCCAATACTTAAAACTAACAATGGCTTGTGAACCTTGTGATGGATTAATCATTAAAACATTAAGCGCTATAATCACAGCCGCAATACATAGCAGTATAAAAGGAAAAATATTAGATTTTACATTTCCAAAATGAGTTGAGCCAAAAATACTATAAAATCCTGCAATGATCAGTACCGCTAACACTACAATTGATAAAATAATACTTTCAAACGTTGATGTCAGTAAATCGCCTAGACCACCTAAAGTTTTAGAAATTGAATTAATTCGCTTAATTTGCTTCATTGCAGTGGAACGTAACGAAAGCTTATTACCTGCACAAAAATCAGATTTTTTACGATTTGCCATTAATCCTCATCACCTTTAATGAGTTTTTTTCCAATTAATAATCCCATTAATATTAATCCACTAATAGTGAACATCCCTAATGACGCTGCATGATTATTAACGCCTGTTTGTGGCAAAGTTTGTTCACTAGCATGATAAGTTGCTTCTTTCTGCGAATGTTGCTTTTCTTTAGTTTTTCGCTGCGTATTTGATTGACTACTAGTATTTGTATCTGGTGTGTCAACAATAATATTTTCTTTACTCATATATATCACCTCTTTAATTTTGGTATGTGAGAGTATGTTTTACGCCCTTATCATCAACATAATGTCCACTTGATGGTGAATCCATTGTGACAACGTAAGATTTATCATTTTTAGGATCTTGATAAATACGTTGGTCTCCTTTTTTATATGCTTGAGAAGAACTAACAGCTGATGAAACTGTGGCTTCTTGACTATCCACTTTTTTCGCTTGACTATTTTGCCCAGCATTGTATACTACATTCATCCCTAAAACTGCACAAACGATTGATAATCCTGCAATCGTCCATTTAGATCCACTGTGTTTTCTTTCAGAGCGCTTGTTTTCTGAAATATTTTCTGCTGGTTGCACTACTGGTGATTGAACGGCAGTTTGACCTTTTAATAATCTTAAATCTGCATTTTGTTCTTCCAATTCCGCATTTCGTTTTTCTAAATCTGTATTCTTTGATTGAATTTGTTGAATATCTTTTTGATATTTCTGATAATCTTTTTCTTTTGATTGTTCTAAATTATCATATTTCTTTCGCCATTCATCATCATTTTGTGCTACTGCCTTTTGCTTGTCTTTCTCTGCTTCTTGGCGTGCACGCCTTAGTTCTGCACTGTGTTTATGTTCTTGAGATTCCATTTTTGATGAAAATTTCACAGTTAAGTCACGCATTGCTTGAATATTTTCGCTATCACGCTTATTCATTTCATTTTCTTTAGCCTTAAATTCTTGTGTTCTTTTATCAACACCTTTTTCAATACCAGTTGCAATACTTTCTTTCATAGTATCTTGCATTGCTTTTTTACTTGCTTCGGCTTGTTGACACTTTTCTTTCCACGCATCACGTTCATCCATTGCACCTTTAGTAACAACTGCTACTTGATCTGCAAATTTAGAAGCTGCTTCTTTAATAATACTAATTTGACGTTGATTTTCTTTATCAAAGTGTTCAATAATGTCTTGAATATTTACTTTATGCATTTGTACATCCAAGAATTTATCTTCTGCTTCTTCTCGAGCTGATTCATATCTTTGATTTTCTTCATCAATTTGTCTCATTGTTTTTTGATGAATTTGATTTTTAGCATGCTCTAAGTTAGCATCTAAATCTGCTTTATGCTCTTTATCATAATGAGCTTCTAAGGTTGCCTTTTGACCTTTTACATAGTCATCTTTTGCAACCTCATACTCATTAGTCATCTTTTCAGTTACACGTTTAATTTCAATAGTTTCATTTTGTTGTAGTGTATCAATAGTCTCTTGATGTTTTACCTCATTTTCATGATATTTTTCATCAAAAGCACGCTCAAAAATAGGTTGTTGATCTTTTAATTTTTTATAAATTGCATACACTGCATCATTTTGAGCTATATTAACTTCAGCTTCACTATTGATAATTTCTGATTGCAACTGCTTATGAGTGAATTCATCAAACTTAGGTAGGTCAACCTTACATTCGTTCTTAAAACGTTCGATCGCCAACGCTAATAACGGATCTTCTTCAATCTGATCAATCATACCTTCTACTCGATCATCTTGAGGGATCATTGATTTTTCAGATTGATTGATAGATACTGCTGATGGTTGTTCTTTTTTAACTTCAGTAATTTCAGACGCGCTTTCGTTTTCATCTTCTTTATCCACTGGATTCTTATCTGAAGAAGATTCTGAACTCGATGATTTATTAGTATCTTTTTCATCATTATTTGTAACAAAATAATATGTTTCTTTGATTCGTTTCACTTCTTGATTAAAAAGATCTTTAAATTCATCTGGATCAATTGAAGATAGGTTGTCAAGTGTAATATCATCTTCAGTTTGATCAGCTAATTCTGCGAGGCGTTTAGTCATTAATTCGCTTGGATAAACAGTGTCATCACTTAAATTAATCACGCCTAAAGTTAAACGAGTTTCAAGGGTACTAGGATCATCAACTAAATCTTCAGCTTCCTCATATTTTTCAATATCTTTTTTGTTATATGCAAATGTTATTGAACCATCTTCATCTTCTTTTAAATTAATACCCTTCAAAGCATTGATAACTTTATCACCAGGTTTGTGCACTGTCACAGCAAATTCAAATTCATTTTCCATGATTTATCCTTCTTTCAATCTATTTTTTGATTATTAAATGGTAGTCCTTTTTGATTAACTAAATATCTGTAACACATGTAGATATATTCTGAGGATGTTAATCCTAACTTTCTCAAAACAATTTCTCCTTGTTTTTTCGTTTTTTTATCTACTCTGCCGACCACTGATTCTGTTCGACATTGGTTTCTTTTGACCAATTAACCTCACCTCACTTTAACTAACGTGTTACATTATAACACGTTTGTTATCATATAACAATTACAAAAAAGACGGAATAAATCCGTCTTTTCTTAGATATTAGTTATTAAATTTAGAAGATGTTCCAATCTGAACCGACCACTTGTGCGAGATGAGCAAGACCAGCACCGCCACCTATAGCGCAGGCAAACCCTACGATGATCGTAACGATTGAAATAATAATACCTTTTATATCTTTATTATCTGGTATCCATGCTTTTATAAAGCCTTTTCCACCAAAGATAATTAGGACTCCGCCACCAAGTACCATTAAAACATTTCTCACACCACCGATAATAGTGTTTCCCCAGTTAATAGCACCCTCACCAACGCCTAACATTGCCCCTAACCAGGGATATTTAATCGCTAGTTTAAATACACTAGCACTTAATCCGCTTAGAACATTCAATTCTATCAGATCTCCTTTCAAAATAAATAATAAAATATACATTTAGATTATACCATAAAAATGCTAAAGTTATTGCAAAACATTATCATTTTTAGCTTTTATAAAAAAGAACTAGCATTGCTAGTTCTTTTGAATTTATTTTCTTCTACTTAGATGATGCACTTTTTTCCTACTTAATCCTCTTGGAGATTTACTCAAAGTAGTATTTACCTTTGGGCGTCTTGTTGCATTTTTTTGTGCTGTAGATGCTGGATCAACAGATGTTGGGCGTGATTGAGTGTCACTAAAATGCATTGTTTGACGTCTGTATTTGTTTCTTGTTTGAGATGTACGTGAGTTTGCAACAGTATTTGATGAGTTGTTTGAGTAACTGTTTCTACCTAATGGTCGTTGCATTTCTATTGTTTGACTACCATCATCATCAGTAGTTACTTGAACAGAAGTTGTTCCCATCTTATCTGGTAGATATTGTGTATCAACGACATCATTAATACGTTGTTGAACATCAAATCCGTAGAGTTCTTTAGTAGTTGTCCCCAATCGCTTAGCTTGCTTCTGCATATCTTGGAAGGTTTGTACCACATTTTGTGCAGTTTGCGCATTTGGATTCTTTTTGTAAACTGAAACCGCGCCACGCGCATTTTCTACTAACTCATTAGTTTTGTTCCGTAATTGACTGACAGAAATTGGTCTACCTTGTGCAGTTTGAGCAACATCACTAATTAGTTTTTGCTTACGTAAATCAAGTTCATTTTGTTGTTTATTGAGCTCTTGTTTACGTTCTTCATAATGTTGATCTGTTCCTAATTCGCCATTTTCATGTTGACGAGCCAATTCCTTGTACTTCTTATCCAACGCATTCTTTTGTCGTAGATATTCGTCACCAGTAACTTCACCATTTCGATGTTTTTGTGCTAATTCTTGACTATCTTGATCCAATCGTCCCTTCAATCGTTCATATTCTTTATCATTCAATGAACCATCTGCTTTAGCTTTTTCAAGATCATTCATAACACTATCTAAATCATCTTGCTCACTGTTGAGTTGTTTTGCTTGTTGAGCTTGAATTGGCGTTAAGTTTGGATTATTAGGATCGAACTTGCCATTTTCATCAAGTGAAGCTGTGCCATTAACTTTATCCATTAATGCACGTTTACGAGCATTTAATACGTTTTGAGCATTATTATGAGCTTCTTGTTTAGCATCATGTTCAGCTTGGCGTTTTTCTAATTCAGCTTTACGTTTTTCATATTCATCATCAGAAATTTCGCCAGCTTTATGAGCACGTTCTAACTCTTCTTTTTCAGCATCTAATTGTTTTTGTGCTTCATCCAACTCTTGTTGTTCTTGATCTAATTGTTCTTGTTGATCATTAATTTCTTGAGCCTCTTGACGCTCTTCTTCAGTTAAACGTGGATCATCTGCATTTAATTTACCGTTCTCATCAAACTCGCCATTTTCATTAATTGGTTTGAATTGATCATCTTCATTAGGTAAATCTTTAGCAATTTTATCAAAGTTAGACTTCAAGTTCTTAGGCGTTGCCTTGCTCAAAGCATTCTCTAAACGTTCATTGACACCTTGTTGATGTAATGCACGTTTAATATTATCATGCTTACCTAAGCCGCCATCAAGTTTATCAAACTTATCTTTGCCATATGATCCAGTCATAGCTTGAGCTGCTAATCCTGCTCTTGCAGCTCGACCAATTGCACCATTGGTGAATTTATTGGCCAATCTACCAACAGTAGTATCACCTTTAGATAGATGTTCTAATGCATCATTAGTAAATTGTCTATGTTTTTCTCTGCGTTGAGCATCACCTTTCATAAGATTGCGAACTTTAGAACCTGTTCCACCACTTGCTTGATTTTCAAATTTTTCACCGACTGATTTTGCCCAAAGCCAGGGAATACACATTAATTGAATTAACGAATCTCTGAATTTAGCATTCTTCAAAAACATAAGCACACCAGCTATACCGATCAACATAGTGATCCAGTTAGAAATTCCTAGCATTTCTGTACCTGAAGCAGTCGGAACACCACCTGCTGCACTCGTCAATCCTTGCGTTAATGGCGTAAATACAGTGGTTAAAATTACATTTAATATATTCATTAATAAACGTGGGAAAATACTCATGGTCATTAATGTTCCAGCAACTCCTGTCGCATATACTATTGATGCATAAGTATACTCTAAAGATCCTACTGTAATGATTTTAAACCAGGCTCTTAATGGCAATAAGTTCATTTCCAGAATACCGATTGACCAAATAGCTACAATCATTGCCAAACCAATAAGCAATGCTACAGTAGTATTACTAATCATTGCTGGAATGGTAAATACTGGTGTACCTACCATACTTACTTCACTCCAGACTGGTGATTGATATGCAAATTGAGCAATTGATCCATAAGCTCCTTGTGCTGGAGTTGCAATAGAGAATGTTCCACCCTTTTCGCTAAATTGTGTGCATAAGATTAAATACATGGATGCATCACTAAAACGATCATTACTTCCACCAGCACCAGCAAATACCTGTTCCTTACTTGGCCCTGCTTCATAGTAATCTTTGATGTTACCTGTTGCTTTAGCACCATAGATGTATCTGTCAATCCATGTTTGCTCTTGATTTTGTAAAGCTTTAAAATCTTTTGTACCAGGTTTTCCTGTATAATAATCATCTTTAGCTTGAGACATAGGGGATTTATCATTTGCCCAACCATCCATCTTTGTACCTGTGCTTGTATATCCCTCATCAAAAGTATATAGAGCCTTATAATTATCTTTTGAAAAATTAGCAACTCTAGTATTAATACTGTTAATTTTACCAGGTTCTTGGATACTTGCTAAATAATCTTGAGCGTTAAATGTTTTACCACTTAAATATCTCATAGCAATCGCTGTATTAGGAAATGCACCATTATTAACACCACTGTCTTTGTATAACTTTTGTCCAATCGCATAAGCCTTACTGTTTTGTGCATAAGGATTATACGAAGTGTTTAAATAAGTACCATCGGCATTGCTACCGCTAATTTGATTTATTCCCCCAACAGTCATATCAAAATTTTCTTTTTCAGCCCAGGTTTGCTGATCAATTAAGTAGTTAGCAAAAATTGGTTTGCTACTAGGTTTGGCCATATCTGCTGGAATAAAATCACTAATTAGTAACCCACAAAACATCATAGTTAATGGCATTGCAGCTGCACCAATAAATCTAGTTACCAAATTTTTCATAGCCGATTTATCAACATCATTACCTTTACGTAAAGCGTAGATTAGCAATACCAATAAAAACATTGTTAAAACTCCAAATGCTAATGCTACTATTTGTTCAACTGTACCTTTACTAATACCTAAAGCGCTTGATAATTTATCAGCTGCATTTGTTTGTCCAAAAATTCCTGCTATAAATGAGTAAAAGTTAAATTGAGTTACTACCAAAACAAATGCTGCCCACATTAAATCCAATAAATCTTGGATGACCCCAAAAATTAATAGTATTGAACCATTAATAACATGTGATACTTTTTCTCCAATTCCAAAAATCCCTTGATTAGTGGTGCTGATATAACCATATCCACTTAAAGTGGACATAATTCCACAGAATTTTTTAGCACTATTACGATTTTTAGATCCTGCACCATTAACGATGTCATCGTAACTGAAAGTACCTTGATTACCTCCAGAACCCAATGCTCCAGAAATAGCATCCTTAAAGCTCTTATCTTTTTTAGGAGTATACCCATTTCGATTATCTAGCAAAAAGTATTGATAAACCGTTGATAAATTATAGTTATCATCAGCTTTAGCTTTTCCAATATTGCTAAATAATCCAAAGCTAATCATTATTAAAGACAAAACAACTAGCACTTTACTTTTGACAATATTTGTCAATCTTTGTGCAATCGTTTTTCGTTGACTTGTAACTTCCAATTGAAAAATCAGTCCTTTCTTTTCATATTTACTATTTCATTTTACTATTTTTTAAAATGAATTACATCATAGATATTGAAATTTATTTACTTTTTGTTTTTATGTATTATAATGTAATACGTAGAAATATTTAAATCATATTCAATTTATGATAAATTATAAAAGTATATTACATAGAAGGAAGTTTTTTAGATGAAAAAAGTTAAAAAGATTGTAATTCCTATGTTAATGATATTATGCATTCCGCTCTTTTTAGCTGGATGCAACTTAGGAACAAAAGCACCTGCTAAAAGTGAAGGTCAAGTCTGGTATCTTATTGATGATGGTTATATTGATAATATTGTAGTTTTTCATGGTAATACAGTAACCGACTATTATGGAGTAGATGCTGATTACACCGCAAAATTGATTGGAAAAAATGAAAAAGAAATTAAAAAAATTGCCAAAAAATATGATATTGAATCAACAACCTATGATATTGATTACAACGTTTATGTCGACAATGACAACAAAGGCGTAGAAGAAGCTATTATGGAATCTGATTCTAATGACTGTTTTACAGCTTTAAAAGATGCAGGTACGACAGTAAAAGTTAATGGGAAAGTCCTTACAGGTTTCAAAACTGTAGAAACCCCATCTGGTTCTGAACCAACGTTACATTCAGATGAATACCTTGTAACAGATAGCAAAAAAGTAGATTTTGATAATGGCAAAGACAGTAAAGATGTCAAAACATTTAATGCTTCAGATCTAAATACAGTTAGTGATGACTAACAAAGATATTTTTAAATAATAATGAAAGAAGAAATATTGTGAAAAAACGAAACTTAAATACATATATGCCGATCTTAGTAATATTATTGGCAGCTACGGTATTTATACTGAATGGTAGAAATCCGCTTATAAATTATCGTAATTCAGATTTAGTTTTCCATATTAATCGAATGATTGGATTAGATAATGTGTTGACGCATCCAATTAATTTTAAAACGTTTAATCAAATTGGATATGGAATAAATTATTTTTATCCCTGGTTAACTTTATATCCAGTTGTAATATTAATGAAACTATTCCATTCCGTAACATTTGGATATGTAGCATTTTTATATTGCTTAAATGTTGTTACTGGTTTAATTGCGTATTACGCTGGAAAGCAAATTTATACACATAGATCGGAATTGAAGTCAACGGTTTTTGCGGTGCTATATATGTTTTTGAATTATCGTATATTAAATGTTTATCGCCGTTTTGATATTGGAGAATTAATCGCAATGGCTTTTGTTCCATTGGTAATTTCAGCTTTATATAGCATTTTAATTAAAAATGAAAAACATGGTATTCAATTAGCAATTGGAATGACTTTAATTTTATATTCACATTTATTAACTGCAATATTGATGTTAGTTGTATGTATAATTATGACAATTGCATGTGTAACTCGGATAGTAGATGTAAAGAAAAGTGTTGTTGAAGTATTAAAAGCGGCTTTCCTTTCAATGATGTTAAGTTTAGGTTTTATTTTACCATATTTACAACAAGCTAGATTGGGTATAGCTTCGCCTTTCTTAGGTAATTTAGAAAATTCTGCTTTTCCTGTATCAGAGTTGATTAATAATTCTCTGAATAATACTTTGGGGAATTCTCAAATCACAGTTGCTAATTTAGGGTTGATTTGTATAGTATTTTTATTCATTGGTTTAGTCAATCTAAATAAGACTAAAGATCAACAACTATTCTTTATTTTGGGGTTGATTTTTGCGATTTTAACTACAAAATTATTCCCATGGAGATTGATTAATGATTCGGTTGCGTTATTACAATTTCCTTGGCGTTTTATGACCTTTGCAGGAGTGTTTTTATTACTATATGGAGTATCGATAACATTAGATGCAAAACGATATAAATTTATCGCGCCTTTCTTAGTGGTGTTAGCGATCGGACTGCAATTGTCTAGTGTAGTAGCGTTAAAATCAACTGCTAAAAGTGAGAACTTTATTTCTGAAAATAAGATCGGTCAATTATTGAATTGGAATAATTTAGACTATTTTCCTAAAGAATCAGAAAAAATGGCTAATACAATTTCTAACCATGAATTTTATGCAAATAATAAAAAAATTAACATTAAATATAAAGTAAATGACGATAAAATGACAATTACTGTTCCTAAACAAGCTGATGGTAAAGATTTAAATATTCCGGTTGTGTATTATGCTGGTACAAAAGTTTTCAATTCTTCAAATCAAGAATTAAAAGTTTATCGCTCAAATCGAGGGACATTGGAATTAAAAAATGTAAATTCAGGGGAAATTACAATAACAAGCGAATATTCAACACTTGCACGCATAGGACAAATAATTTCATTGATTACATTGTTAGGAATTGTAGGATATGAAGCATTTAGAAAAAAATAGATAATTAAAAGACATCACGTAAAACGTGGTGTCTTTTAATTATAGTTAGTTTAGTAAATAGATGTGCTAAATTTATTAATCTTTGATACTTTGAAACTTATTCTATTTTATAACAAATAAAGAGTTGAGAATCATCCCAACTCTTTATTTCTAGCATATCACTAGATGAATTTACAATACTAATTATACATGTTTGGCCATGTTTTGCAACTTAATTTCTTTTTTATTATCTCCAAGCATTACTAAAATCTTTGTCTCTAAATAAACTTGCTAGTCCACTAATTTGTTTTAATCTTAATAATTCATCTGCATCCATTCCTATATTCTTCATAATCCATTTGTCAGACATACCAGCTTCTTTTAACTCTGCTACGATATTAACCATTAAATCAACATCATGAGTTCCACGCGCACGATTATGACGAATTGTGGATGCAATTCGATTTTCAATTGGTTTATCTATAATTGAACATGGTAACATCCCATCTTCGCGCTCATAGATGTCTTTATGTTTTAACATAGTAGTATACCTATGATAACCGTCAACAATTTCATATTTATCTTCATTTGGTAATTTATATACAACTATCGGCATAGTATACCCATCAGATTTAATAGATTCATAAAGTAATTTCATTTCTGGCGGCGCAACATGATTGGGATTATAACTGTTTGCCTGAATCTTTTCAATTGGAATCGCCTTTACATTATATACTGGACTACAGAAGTTTCTTGTATTTTTCAATCGCTTTTTTCCTCTTTTCTCTTTGTGCTTTTGTAGCACTAAATCCCATATATTTAGCTGTATGATCATTTTTCATAATTGTAATGCACATTCTTTTGTAACTAGGAACTAGCCTAAAATTTTTAATTGGTGCATCATCTGGATATTCAGCAAAAGTGACAGGTTTCTTATCTGTTTTGTAATTAGTTTTATTTCCAACTTTTAATGGTATACCAGCATCTTTTAATTCTTGAATAGTTTCGTTATCCAGCACTCCGCCTTTGGAACGCCAAAACTCAATTGACGTTTTAAAAATGCGCTCATAATTCTTCCGTGTTTCCTTAGGTAAAGTTGATAATAAAAATTTCAGATAACTTTTCCAAGTGTACCCTCTAGGCAATCTAATGTTTTTCCATCCCATAGCTGTTGTTCCGCCATAAATACTAGCAAAATTCACTCCATTAACTCTCCCAAGCATTTTACCCCAAGTGTCAGGTTCAATTACTTGATAATATTTAAGATTATCGAGCCCTTGAGCTAAAAATGGACTAGCAATCCTCATTTTATCTAATGGAATGCCAGCCTGATAAAATATATCATACAAGTGATTATATCTATATCCGTATTTAGCATTACATATCCAAATGTCTTGAGCTTTCCAATCATAGATCGGATAACAATTAACTGTATTAATATCTTTCTTTATCATATAATTGTAATCTTTATATCCGTTGATTTTCCGTTGCGATTTGATAGCTCTATACCGATCTAATGACTCTTCTGCACGAATTGCAATTAATACTCCTGTTTTACCATTTTTTGAACTAAACCATTTTGTAAAATCTTCTTGAGCTTGATAGTCTCTTGTATGTGGTTCATATGTCCAAGAGACATTGTTTTCATTAATAACATAGTCAGCACTTGGCATATCTCGTACCCAAATGTCTTTTTTAGTTTCATCCCACGGTGTCCATACTCCATTAGCCATTGATGTGGCAGTTGGAACATCATTAGGCAAACAAATCCAATAACGCTTAATATCATTTAAACGTTCAAATTCACTCTTAACGTAATCAATAGTTAATTCATATTGTGCTTCATAATCTAAAAAATACATTGCTAGTTTATTTAATTGATTATGTTTTTTTGCATAATCATAAGCTAAATTTAGCAATAGACCACTATCTTTACCACCAGAAAAAGCGACCAAAACGTTATCAAATTCCTTGAATATATTTTTTAAACGTTCCTGAGATGCTTCTAATACATTCTCTTTTAAGTAAATTTTAGACAAGTTTATCAACTTCCTTCATACTTACATTCTTGAACATATTTAATAAACTAATTTTATTATCAATGCATTTATCCATCATTTTTTCTAATCCAACATCTCCTGTAAGATGATAATAACGAACATCTTTAGATTGTCCGATGCGATAAATCCTTCTCTTGGCTTGTTCTAATTGTGCATAATCCCATGTTTTATCCCAAAAGATAATATTTTTATATTTTTGAAGATTAAGACCAAGTGAACCCTTACCATATGTAATTACCAAGCATTGTGGAAATCTTTTAGTTAATTCTTTTTGAGTTTCAACATATTTGCAAAAAATAATGGACGGTTGATTTAAATTACTGATCAATTGTTTTCCCACATTAATCTTGTTTATATCCATTGAGTATGTCATTTGCATTCTAGTAGTATGTGCCAAAAATTCAACATCATTATCAAAACTAGCCAATGCATTCAAAAAACATTCTTTAGCTTCAATATATTGATCTTTATTAGCTATAATATACTCTACTTTAATATCTTGTTCAGTAATTCCTAAATCTAACTTAGAATCAAAAACATATGGCTTAATTAATGAATACAAATAATCCATATTAGCATACGTTTTAATCTGTTCTTGTTTTCCCTTTGGGGTACGAAATACAACATATTCAACAAATGTTTCTTTAAATTGATTAAATCCCATTTTAAGTATTTTAGGACTTAAAAACTGCATTTGTGACCATAAATCAAGAATGTTTTTAGATAATGGCGTACCATTTAAAATCAAACGATAATAACAATGTTTGCCAATTTCTAAAATTCTTTGAGTTCGCTTAGCCTTTCTGTTTTTAATTTTTAAACTTTCATCCACTACTATAAAAGGTTTCTCATAATGAGAAACTATTTTTAATAAATCCAAATATAAACGATCTGAATTACTTAAACTTTCAATCCCTTCAATGCGATAATTATAGTTAAAATTCCACTTATTAAATTCCTTGCGTAAGTTATCCTTAGTTTGAAACGGAACTAGAAATAACACTAAATCTGTTTGAGATGATTTAATTAACTCAATTGCGGTTCTAGTTTTTCCAGTTCCTGGTTCCATAAATAAAGCACCAACCCTCAAATTTCCCAGCTTTTGGATTGCATTTATTTGGTTAACGTTTAAGTTCATTATCTATCACCGCTTTTTTAGGTTTAATTCGTTCTGGAATATGTTTCTCAATACGAACTTTTGGCTTTATTTTTTTATTAGGAGCGGTCGTTTTAGATAATAGTTCATATACTCTTTCGGATGATATTTTAAATTTATTTTTATCTCGTGCGCCACTTACTGCATTAAATGTGTACCCTTCTGGTAAGTAAATAATTTTAGAATATTCATTCTTATCATAAATAAGGTTATTACTTATCCAAAACTTTTGTCCATTAGTGCTAGGCAACGTAATTAAACTGGCCTTACCTGTATCATATTTAATTTGATTATTCATAATGTAAGCTTTCATAATCACTCTTCTACTTCCAATAATTTAATTATTGTTACTTAATCCACCCAATGACCCTCAAAAGCTCTAGGTGTAAAATAATATCCTTTGTGAGTACCATTATCGAAAACAACATTAACTTGATTCAATTTTTCATCATATCCATCAATTACACCTACTCCTTGAGTTTTAAACTTAACCTTTTTTCCAATCGATTCCTTAGCAATCCGAGCATTATTTTTATGTTCCTCAGCTTTTTCTATTTCAAGTCTTTCAACAGCAGTTTTTTCATGACTGATAATGTTATGGCTTTTATCAATCTCAATTATCGTACCTGCCGTTAATTTTCCTAAGTCATTATCCAAAATGTATTTACCATTTTCTTTAAAAGCCCAACCACTTTCATGAGCTTTATCATTGAACACCTTAATATATTTCTTTCCATTAAATTCCATTGTTGATTCCTCCAATATTCTATAATTTTTTAAATTCAATTAAATCTTATGTTGTTACTTCGTTTCAATTAATTTTCTCTTGGATCAGAGATGCCTGTGGCTTGTTCCATACCATACGTAGTAACAACCAATGTTTTTCCAAATTTTCGATAACTACCTTTTGGCCACTTATTTGGCGATTGCTTGATTGAAGTCCTAACATAAGCTGCATTTAAACCCCATATTTTAGCAGCCTCTTGTGAGGTCATTATATTTTTATCATCTAAATTAATATTTTTCATGGCTTAATCCCCAATATATTTAATATAGTAAATAAAATAGTAAAACCTAAGCAAATTATTGTTATAATTTTCAATTTACGACTACTCATTGATATATCCTCCTATATAAGTTAGTATAGGAAAAGAAGGGCTTAATCTTTCAATTTCGCCCTTTCTTGTCCTAGCACTAAGGTTTAATTCCTAGCCAACTTAGCAAACTTATAATCATGGCAATGATTGAAACGATGGTTTGTATTAAGTCTAAAGAATTAATTTTAGTGCTTTTTTTGTGCTTAGGTTTGTATCTCATCTACTCACCTCCTTAGCACATTATTAATCATAACTCTTTATCGTGTTAAAGTCAAGTACATTTAATAAAAAAGTTATTATTTTACTGTTACAAACAATGGAATGATTTAATCTTTTATATAATTTTTACAAAAAAATAAAAGCGTAAACCATATTACGCTTTTTATAAATATTATCAAAATAACTTATGTGTAAACTACGCGATAAAAGTTGAGCGATAAAAATCCTGCATATTAACATTTATCAATGCAAGGAGTGGTTTGATTTTATCATCCATAAAACTACTAATCATATTATCATCACTATATTTAGTTTCATTTAGTAATGGTGCTAATTTGATAAATTCATTTAAGTTATCAATAAATGAAAACAAATCATTTTCTTTACAAAATTTCATAACATATTTTTCAGTTACTATACTATCCTTTGACGTAATCTCTTTGAGAACATCTTTAAATATATTAATATCTTCGTTGGTTACATCTTCTCCCAACTCAGTTATCAGTTCCTTATTTTTAGTGGAAATTATTTGATTTAATTGTGCTTTTAATTGTTTATTTAATTCGTCTGATACTTCTTTTACTATTTTATTTTGGTATTTTTCACTAAAACTCATCAAAAACAATTCTTTTAAGATATTATTAGTTAGTTTAAATTCTCCAATTAAAAAAACAACTGTTCCATAAGCAACTATTAAAGCTAATAAGCAAATAGATATTGAAATCAGTACCATTGATATTATATTCATTTTATTGTCCCTTCTCCGTCCTTAAAGAGTTTTTTAATAAATTACGTAAGTCAGTGTTATTGGAATTAAAAAACTGCCATATTAGTTTATCCATAACTCCATATATTACTGAAACTATAATTAAACTGATACTTAAACAGTAGTAGTATGCTCCATTTAACTTTTGACCCAAAAGCAATATGCTAAATGTTAATGCACTTAAAGTCCAACCTAAAAATTTAATAAGTTTAACACATTTTATTATTTTAGTATGATTATCTTCTATAAATTTAATCTGTGAACTTACTTTAGAAATTTCTTCATAGGTACTCAATTTTAAAAAGAATTGAAAACATAAAATTACTGCTGAATTAATTAGCGGTAATATTTGTAAAATAACTGACTTTTTCCCTAATAAAAGTGCAAAACATATAATATTAATAACAAAAATAATAATATCTAATATCATCAATCCTTTTCCACTCTTAGCTTTGCTTTTAAAGGCTTCCACCACAGGTGGATTCTCTATAGTATTTATATACTCAATAACATTCTTTTGAAACTTTAATTCATTAGGCTTCATGAAAAATCTCCCAATGCCTTATTTGATATAATTCTTTAACTAAATAATATCATAATAACCTTTAATTTCAACTTTGTAAACATACAAAACATTGTAGAATCAATGTTTTATGCAAATTTTCCTTTCACAAAAAATAAAAGCGCCTATTAAATTGCGCTTTTAACAATCATTAATTTGACAGTGCCTATTATTGTACTTTTTATAGAGAAAAGTCAATTTTTTAATCAGAAAAATCTAAACCCAAAGTTTTAATAGCATTAACGTGTTTTAGTGCCCAATGAGTTCGATGAAATTCCAAATCATAAATATCTAACGTATTACTAAAATGTAACATTTTTTCAGCTGGAATATTACCTAAAATATCGTATTCTATACTTACATATTTACTATTCTGCTCGATATTCCTTAACCTACCATAATAAAACAATTGATTATTTTCTTGATTATTTTTACTAGGAATGTATTCATCTCCAAAGATCATTGGAATATTGATAATATCATTCGATATATAACCCTCATCTGTATAAATCATCTTCAATAACCGCTCATCTGTATATTCATTTGTCCTAAATGATCTATCCCATTCCATTTCTGCTTTTCCACTTTTGCTAAAATCTTTACCACTTTGAATAAATAAACCATAATAATCTGAGTTTATATCATTATCTGTATTCTCTTCTTTAGATAAATAATCTAAAGATAAATAATCTAACGTTGATTTTGAAATATTAACATTTGAGATTGAAAAGTCTGATGGAATAGATATTTTTTCATAGTTATTGTCCAAAAGCGTTTTACTTAAATTAATTTTAGAAAAAGGTAATAATAAATTTTCAGGATTATACCTCTTAGCATCCAACACCTTAGCATTTAATTCCTCTAAAAAGTTAATAATAATTACTGCTGAATCAAGTGTTAAACTAGCTAAGCTCTCATTCATTTCTGAAGGTAAAATTTTATGAAGGCTTGCATGTGCATCACTATTATTATTACGTATATAACCAATAGTATTAACTATGTTAGTAAATGATCCAATCAAATTTGTTATATTCTCATCTAACTCATCAGAAAGTTTATCTTTATACAATTCCTTTAATGATTTAAATTGCCTATTAATATTTCCATCTGCTTTTTTAGCATCTTCTTCGCGTCCATTTTCTTTTAAGGTATCTATAAAAAATTGTTCTAACATAGTGCGTGATTTAGTTATTACGTTAAGATAATCTTTCTTTTCATAACTAGATTTTGCATTTGTATGCAAATTTTTGACCTTATCGTTATTAGTTTTAAGTTTTACCAACAGTAAACTCTCCCTTAAAAAATTTAAAATAACTACTACTAATTTACTTAATATACTTTTTATTTATATTGAATAAATGTTAACATAATAACGTCGTTGTAAACGTTAAACGATAACAAATGTTTTTCTAGATGGATTTACTTATTTTTAATATTACTTTACCTAAAATACGATTATCATCCTGTTGATTTAAGATAATTGGATCATAATCACTGTTATCAGGCATTAGTAGTATTTGGCTACCAACATGTTTAATACGTTTCAACGTTGCTTCATCATTAATCAATATTGCAGCAACTTCGCCATCTTCAACAAATGATTGTTTGTGGATGATTACTAAATCACCATCTTCAATATTAGGAGACATACTGTCACCATGACAATATAATCCAAAAACACCTGTTAAATTTTTTGACAACATATTAGCAGGAATTGATTGATATGTTTCGATGTTTTGTTCTGCTAAAAGTGGTTGACCACAAGCTATTTCTCCTAAAACAGGGACTTTTATCCATGTAGCTAATGGTACAGCATTGTCAGGTAGCTCCTTTTTTGAGTTACTTTCAGATAATAGTTCTGAGATAGGAACATTATAAAAATCACTTATTTTTTGTAAATTGTTTCTTCTAGGAAAAACTTTTCCATGCTCATATTGGTTTAATAATTGTCTACTAATTCCAATACCTTTCGCTGCATCAGTTTGTGAAAGTTTTGCATTAATTCTTAATTTTAGTATTTTTTTACTTAAATCCATAAATATTCCTTCTATATTTTGTAAATTTATTTTTAACAAAATCCATTCTATTTTTGTAAATTAAAACTTTACAAAAATAGAATCATGTCTTAAAATCATACTTGAACAAATAATACGAAAGAGGTTGAAATAACAATGTCTCTTAGAAACATTATAGATGATTTAAAAACAGATTTGTATACATATTGCAGTGTGAATAACATCTTAGTTGATGACAAGGCTTGTCTAAAATTTATTATTACAAATAAAAAAATTGCCTTAAAAGCGGTAGTTGATAAAACAACTGAACCTGTTTTAAAGCAATTCAAATCTTTACCTGAAATGATTAAAGGAACTACATTTCCAACCTCCATTGATGGAATTAATCATTTCATAAAAGTTCATAGTCAATTTCTAGAATCACTAGCAATGTATAGTGATTTCGATTATGTAGATTTATATAAATTAATTGAGGAGGAAAATTAATTATGTCTACCATTCCATATAAAAAATTTTATACAGGATTTAATCATAAAAACTTATCGGCTGTTGAAAAACTTGTTTTAGTTGAGATCTACGATCGTATGAAATCTGCACGTAAAAGTAAAGATTTCTTTGATAGCGAACGTGGTGACTATTATGTAGTCTACCCTATTAATGAATTAAGTGAAGTTGTAGAGGTATCTCCTTCAACTATTAAAAATGCCCTTAAAACCTTAACCCTAAATGGTTGGCTAATCATTAAACGAGCTGTATGTCAAAATAATAAAATTTTCATCAGCCCTGACAAACAAAATTTAGATTAATAATTATTCAAAAATAGAGAGGAACTTTAATAATGCAATTTAAAAAATATTATATGGGATTTAATAACCACAAACTATCTGCAATTGAAAAATTAGCCCTAATGGAAATCTTTGATCGTATGCTATCCTCACGTAAACGTAAGGAATTTTTTGACAAATCACAAAATGATTATTATGTCATTTATACTATAAAAGAATTAAGTGAGGTTTTAGAAACCTCACCTTCAACAGTTAAAAACGTTTTAAAATCACTAACCAAGAAAGGTTGGTTAATTATTAAACGTGTTTTTCATAGAAATAATTTAATTTTTATCAGCCCTGATAAACAAATTAAATTTTTCTCTGAAGATAATTATAACACATCTACAGAAGATTGTTCTAGTATAGATAAAATCTGTGATAATACCACTACACAGACAAAATCTAACCTTGCGCAGGGCTCAAATTTGTCCCGTAATCAGAATAATAATAAACAGACTAATAACTATTTAGATACTGTTAAGTCACATCAACATGTAAATCAATCAACTGTAGTTGAATCTGAAACTGATTCTCAAAATAATCAGCAAGTAGCATTGAATGGATTAAAATACAGTCTAATTCATCATGTTAATTTACCTATAGATGCAGTTACTGCTTTATTTGAAGTGTCCAACAATCAAGAAAACGAAATTAAGGCAAATGTTAGTCTAGTATTACAAGCAAAAGCAATTGCTGCTAAGAAAAACAATACTACTTTACGCTTTGAACAATCAGGGAAAGTTCAAGGTTCTTTAGGTGAACGTATTAAGTATATTTTTAATAAAGCTCAAAAAGTAGCTAAAAATAAATCTAAGTACATTAAACAAGCTCTTATTAACTTTTTTGATGAAATTATTAATCCTACAAAAGTGGCCAAACCTGTATATTACGCTCGCAAAGGTCATTTTCAAGAAAAAATGCCATCTTGGTATACTGAAAAAAATGCTAATGAATCCGATATTCAGTCAATTAAAGTAAATAAAACTGACAATGAACCTGCCATGAATGAAATTCAAAGGTTAATGACTAAAATCAATCAGAAAACCCCTACTTTAGCTTAATATCAAGGGGGTACTTATGATGCAATATAGTAAATTAAAAAAATATTATCAAATTCAAAAAATGAACAAGGATATTAAAAGAACGCTGAATAACTGTATATTCAATAACATGATCTTTAAAATTAATAAAATTAAATATAACTGTGATGATGAATTTATTATTATAAAATTTAGCCTTACTGATTCGTCTAACAAACAGTATATGGGCTTTTTTAAGCTTACACTAACAGGACTTACACTTAACAGTCTAGAGTTCATGATTGCTAAAAATTATCAACTTACTGTAAATACGATTGGTTTTGAATTGATTAATATTGCTAAAGAATACTTAGGTTATTTAATTGAAATTAACCCTATTGAGACTAATGAGGAGATGAAAATTAAATGACAAAAAGAATTACTAATAATCAAAAATGGTTACAAGAAGATGTTAATAATATTGAAAAATACATTGAAAAAAAATACAACAAGCAAAGATGGGATAGTTTATATATCTTTTAATGACCTACATATTCATAGAGTTAGTTTAAATGATCGAAACATCAAGCCTCCATCGAAAAAAGAATATGCGGTTATATTATCAAAACAATTAGGAAGAATTGTGCAGGTTGATAATGAGGGAATAAAAATTGATCTTAATCATAAAAATTATCGCAAAAAAACATTTTTAGCTGATGGTGCGTTATTTTTAGGATGGGCATTAATGGCTTTTTATTTTATTTTTTTTGGATATATAGGAACAACTGATCCCTATGGGTATGTATTTGTAGATAATGTTGCAGATCCGTTTGTTTGTATGGGATTGGTGTTGGTATCTGGATTTTTAGGTAACTTACTTTTAGTTTATTCATTTGGTCGGAACAATTTTATTAAACGTTACCGCTTAAATAAAAAATTTTTTAATTGAAAGAAGGATAATCTAATTATGTCTGTTTATAAAATTAAAAACACAAAAAATGAAATGTATTTAAAAGTTATTGAAGAATTAATTTCGTGGGTCGATGATCCTAAGGAAGCCTCTTGTATGTCACCAAGTAAAGGAACAACTTTAGAAGAAACTAAAAAATTATTAGAAGATATGTTAGCAGATGATAAAACATGTACCATTAATGATTTAGAATTGATTGAAATTTCCTAGCTTGAAAAATATTTGAAATGATTGAAAGGAGAAATATATGTCAATGTCTGAAACTCAATTTAATCACCTATTCATATTAGCTGCTATTATAGTTTCGTTAATACTGCTAATAGTATGTCTTATTAGTGTTTTTGTAATAGCTGCTTTGATAGGTTATATTATGCATATCTATACTATGCGTCATGCAAATCATACGTGGGTAGAATCAATTAAAATAAAGCGTTCAAATATAAAAAAGTTTTTAAAAAAAATTAAACCAGTAATAATAGATGCATTAAAATTTTTCCCAGCTTTTTTCACTCTACTGTTTTTATTCATGGCATATATATTTTATAGTAGCGATATACATCAAACGATAATTCAATCTATGAATCAATTTTATGGGATCAAAATACATCCATAAAGTTATTAAACAAAAAATAGCATATAGAAAAATCCACTCTATTAAGAGTGGATTTTTCTATTTATTTAATTTTGAATTTTTTGTTTTATTTTTTGAGCCATCCATGGTTCTATTGTTCCTAAAACAAAACCTTGAATAAGTAATGCACAAAGAAATATAAATAAAACTTGAAATGCTCTAGATGCGATTAACTGCCAGATATTGATAGTATTTTTTATTGCTAAATAATCCATCAAATTAATTACAGGAGTTAGTATTAGTTTAGAAATGAGGACACTAATTGACAACTTGGTTATTTCCATCCGCGATAGTTTCATTATATTCTCATTATCTTTTATATTATATTTTTCTAAAAAATCATTACTAAAAATAAATTGTACTCCAGCAAAAAAAATAGCCATATAAAGATAAAAATATTCCATTCCAAATTCATAACATATAGTTGCTGGTACTATCATATATAAAAACATTTTCCATTCTAATTTGTTCACATTTTTTACCTCCTATTTTTATTATAAGTACATAAAGATAAATTTCAATGCATATATATTTTTTATTAAAGACGTTGATATTACAACATTTGTTGAAATATTTTCGTTGACAAATTAAAATTTAAAAGTTATTATAATAAACGAAAAGAGTTCCATGCGTTAACATGAAACTCTTCAATAACAGCTATTTGTTGGTTGTTGCTAAAGCTAATAGTATTACTACCGCCCTAAGAGTCCAAACTGTAGGCGGTTTTTTTATTTTCTTCAATTTATGTCTACATTTCTACTTAGATACATTAGGAAATGTAGTCAACTTTAATATCAGACAATTTTCCACTGTTATCAAAAAATGAAGCATGACTAACGGACAATCTAAAAGCTCCATTAATTGGCAAATGATGAGATACGCGATAATCAAGTAGTTTAATTACATCTGTTTTAACAGTATTATTAATATAGTTAGTGATTTCACGAGCACCTGTTTTATTTGCTTCTTTTGAGATTTTATCTTTAGCAATCATGACAGATATTGGATCATCATTATCAAATGGGGTTGTACTTGAACTCATTTGTCTAGTCCAATATGCATGAGATTCCTTTTGTGGTAATTGAATAGTGATAGGATATTCAATATTATTTTTCATATCTTCAACAAAATCCTCTAACTGCATTCGCGCAATCATTGCATATGATTTAGTTGCTAATGGCATAAATGGAATCATTAAACTAAATCTTTGCAAAAATTCTGGCTTAATTCCATCATCACGACCACTATTTCCAGAAAGAAGAGCAGTTTTAACAGATTCTTTTCTGCGTTCCCACTCTGTTAATAATTGAGTATTTAACTTATTAGGATTACTTTCTCGATCAAGTTTTAAAGTTTCCTTCAATTGACCAAAAACATCAGCTCCTAAGTTTGAAGTTGCAATGATGATGGTACTGTTTAGTGAACGTTCAATACCATGACTGTCGCGTGCGATTCCTTCATCAATCATCCGCATATATGCATCCATTACTTGCTTATTGGATTTTTCAATTTCATCCAACAAAATGATTTTTCGCTTATCAGTCTGCATTGAATCGCCTACAAAATGTTGAGCTTTGGCTGCATCCTTTTTAGTAGCATAGTCACCACCATTTAGTGTGATAATTGCATCTCTACGACCAAAAAATGCCTCAGCCAATGCTTTGGCAGTTTCGGTTTTACCAACACCAGTTGAACCCACAAAAAGCGCTGTCATTAAGGGCTTTTTATAATCACGTCTCGTATATAAACTATTTCGCACTACGTTGGCTAATTGATCCAATGCTAACGGTTGGCCAATTACTTTTTTATTAACAACTTCAATAATATGCTCAGGATTTGTGGTTGTATCAATAGTATATCCTTCTGAAAGGAACGCTTTAGCGATGATTTCATGATCAATCTCATTTTTATGTTCCTTTCGACAAAAGCCAACACAGTTGTTTAAAATACTTAGTGACTTAGCAGGATTAACAAGATTCCTAATAAATGCATCTGAGTACATAATAATTTGGCGATACATAGCATCACTACATTGAGGGATATTAGATAATCCTTGTTCGCTATATGAAGCTAAACGTCTTTTCATGATTGTGATGGTATCTTCTAATCCAGGTTGTTTCATAATAATTTTGCCAAATCTACGATCAAAAGCGGTATCTTTTACAATATCGCGCCTATATTCATAATCAGTAGTTGCACCAATTAAAGCAAATTCATCTCTAGCTAAGCCTTCTTTTAAAGCATTCATAGCAGCTGATGATCCTTCTTGACTATCAACCTTACCATAATGATTTAGTTTATGAATTTCGTCAATAAAAAGAGCCATTTGGAAATTCTTATCAGGATTGGCTTCACGAGTGACTTTTTGAATCTCATTTAAATCGGTTAGTAATGTACGCATTCTACTGATCATCATATTTTCATTTAATTCCCCTAGTTTTTCGATACTTAATGATACAACACATAATGGCCGATCAGTTAAGCTACGATTATAGATAGCTTGTTCAATTAAAGCAGTTTTACCAACACCAGCATCACCTAGTAATAACGCATCAGGTTCAGAAACGCGATATAAACATGCTTCTAACATTTCTAATTGATCTTGATAGCCAATTAAAGTATTTTTACCAGGTTTCATAGCTTGCAAAGCATGATTATATTTTTTATCCAAATTTTTAGGAATAACCAGTTGAACATGTTTAGGATCAGTATTGATAGTATGGCCTTCAATTTCAAAAGCCTTAGCAATTACATTTTCATCAATAATTAATCCAGGTACAGCTCCTGCTGTATTTTTATGATTTAAATATGCTTTACGACAAATACCGACACATTTGTCTAACATTGCTAGTGTACGTGCTGGTTGAGCTGAATCACGGACATAAGCATTTGAATAATCAATTAATCTACTTAAATCTTGATCATCAATAAAGGGAATATAATTATTATTACTTTTTGATTTCAACCAATGTTTAGCTATATCTTCAATGACCTTTTTTGGTGGCTCTTCCATGACAATTTTTGTTAATCGTCTACTAAAGGCCTTGTCAGGTTCAATATTGTTACGAAATTCATCTTTGGTAGTTGCTCCAATTACAGGGAAAACTCCAGCGGCTAAATCATTCTTTAAAGCATTCATAGCTCCTGATGATCCTTCTTTACCACGATGAGCTTTACCATAGTTATTTAACTTATGAATTTCATCAATAAATAGTGCCATTTGGTAACTATTATTTTCAATGTCATTTTGTTTAGCAGTATATTCTTTAATTTTATTCATGTCTGTTAAAATTTCTCGACAGCGTGAAACAAACACATTGTCATTTAGTTCACCTAGTTTTTCGATATTTAATTCAACTACACATAGAGGTCGATCAGCAGAATAACGATTATGTGCGAGTTGTTTAACCATTGATGTTTTCCCCACTCCTGGGTCGCCAATAATCATGGCCGAAGGGGTATTGAGCCCATATAGAGCTGAATCTAGTAACTCTAATTGATTTTCATAACCCACTAGTAAATTATAACTATCATCTAATTGTGTCAGTGAGTAATTATATTTTTCATTTAATTCTGAAGGAATAAATAATTTAACTGAATTGATAACTTTTCACCTCTTTAATATATTTGTACGTGTTATATTATAACACATACAACACTTGTTATTATTTAACGATAACAAAAAGAACGTGATATTTACCACGTTCTTTTGTTTAATTACAATATCTCAGTTTCGCTGTCTACAAATGTTGGAGAATGTAAATCAGCATCTTGGAATCCGCTTGTTTCATGTTTTTCTACATTAGCATGATATGATGAGTTATCATCATCAAGCGGATCGACCTTAATAGGTTCATATGGTTTAATCGAATTTAATTGAGCTTCTTTATATGCATCATTAACAATTTTAATAATTTCTTCAATAGTTAATGAAGGGTTATTTTCAAATAATGATAGCATTTGTGGATATACTTCTTCCTTAGTTTCCACTCGTATCGCCTCCCTGTAATGTATCGAATTTGGCTTGAGATACGACTTTAACTTTATTTTTAGTTTGTTCTTCACCTAAAATATTATTACTTAAACGTGTATTTTTAATTTTTTGATATTTCTTATTAGCGCTTTCTACATTCTGTTGCAATTGTTCAATTTGTCCTTCTTGATCTTGTTTTCCTTGTTGTGCAATTTGATCATCAGGATTAATTTTCAATCGCTTATTATATTCTTCTAGTGTATTCTTGGCTTCTTTAAGTTGTTTTTTATTTTTCTCAACTTGATCTTTAATTTTTTCTAAATTATTGTGAATGAACAAAGTATCGACTAATTCTACTTCGTTGTTGTCCCAATTAACATCAGTCTGTTTAGCCGAATATGGATTTAAACGCATATAATAAATTGGTGGAACATTAGAATTTGCTGTGCTAGAGCTAGAATCGCTCATATCATCAGATCCGTCTAGCGTACCATTTGATAATTGTGCAGTAATGGATTTATTAATTGTACTATCGTCTACTGTTGAGCCATTGGCTGCCTGTTCGGTAGTGGTTAATTTAGCTGTATCTACAATCATAATTACAAAAGCTTCATTTTTGAATGGCTTATCTGAGGTAATTTGTAATACACCACTTCCATCTGTACCAAATATGCCATATTTTACATGAATATCTTCAACAGGGTAGCCATCAGTAGCAACTAACCAAAGTCTATACCCAGTACCAAATGAACTTAAAGCTTGATGAGCTTTATCATCATATTTGATAGTAACAGCCATTTGTTTATGATCCTTACTAAGAATAGAGTTTCCTAAAGTTAATGTTCCTTTATCGGCTGCACCCTTATTTAATATTGGAAGTTGAGTGCCCTCTTTCATAGACTTTCGAGTTTGTGCGACATTATATTGATGATTATTGCTATAACTCCATCCTCCAGCAATAAAAAGTAATAAGAGTGCGAATCCGAAAAGCCAGGGCATCCACTTAAAAAGTCTCACATCTGAAAAATAATGTTCTTTTTCTTTAACTCGCATAGAAGTTAATTTCTTTTTTTTCTGTTTATTTTTTGATTTTTTCTCTGATTCTTTGTTGTGTTTTTGTTTTGATTTTAATAACAAGAATTAGTCCCCCAATCATTATTAATATAAATAGTCCAATCCAAGATGTAATCAAAGCTGGTTCTACTGCACCATTCATTAATGCAACATCAATCGAAATATTGCCACTATCATGAGCAGCAGTAAACATTTTAGCTAACATTTCATATGTGGTTGATTTAGCATTTAAAAATTTTTGCCAGTTTATCTGTAAAATTAAAAGTTGACGAATATAAATTAATGGTGGCACGATTACAGCGACTGCATACCAATAATTTTGTTTGATCCAATTACGAACTAACCAAAGCATTAAGCAAATAGTAACAATCATTGTGAGGTAACCTACAACATAATTTACATTAGTAATCATAGCCACGCTTTTAATAAATTTAGCAGTGATTTTATCACTCTTCATATAAGTTGCTTCTGCTAATAAACCAAGAAAAGAGCTGCTAGTTAGCATACAACCAAACATTCCGAAAAATAGTGGCCAAAAATGGTATTTATTTTTAGTTAATTCTGTTTCCTGTTTATGCTTAATCATTAATCGGATTAAATAAATTCCAGTAAGCATAGATATATTAGTAATAATCAGTAAGACCCAATCATCAGGTTTCCTGAGTAACGTAAATGATTGTGAAACATCTAGCTTCTGAAAGAAAGGAGAAATTAATGATGAAATTAACCACCCTTCAAGTCCTATTGTTAAAATAAATATAATTCCCCAAAAAATTTTAGAGATAAATTTAATAAATTTGCTATTGGCAAAGTTTTTCTTTTTAATAATCATGCACCTACTTTCAAGTTATATTTAAATTTTTGATGATTAAAATAATTAATTATTGATACAGGAGCGGTTTTCCAATCCCATTGAGCTTCTAATGTACCAGTAGTAATGATGCGATATTGATCATTAGGCTCTAAACACGTTATTAAATTAATCTGAGCATCATTAGAATCATTGAGTACATCAGTATTATCCTCCTTAATTAAATATTGCTTAGATATGCTATATTCAAAAATTTTTTGTGAGGTAGCAATATATATTTTTTGACCATTTATCCAGTTATTTATATGACACTGATTATTTTTTAAATATGGTTGATTGTTATTAATATATTCTTGAAGAGCACTAAAATCACTATGTCCATCATTGTAGTTATGTCCCACAATCACCAAGTTACCATGTCCTAATGTATCAATGTCCCCACTGTTAGTTGGCATTTGTTGAGCTCCTTTATTAAGAGCGGTTTGATCATACGGACGGTTGTAGATTGGTAACAATATCCCTAATTTGGGAATTGCTATTTCTCCTAATTTAGTAAAATCAGTTGTATTATCAATAACACCTTCTGCGATACCATCAATTTTTTGAGGCGTTGTAGGTGTGTTATTGTATGACATTTTTTGTCTGCATTTTATAGCAATAAATTGCTTAAAATTACCAATATTTTGCTGGTATAAAATCACACTTCCTGAGACTAGTAAAACTACTAGATCTAAAAAGATCAGCAAATTTAATCTTTTATTTTTATTATTCACTCAAAAGCTAAACCTCCTTTAAAGATTGAAATAACAATATTTATTATAACATTTATCTTACACAAAAACATCATAGTAAACGTTTTTTAATATCAAAAAGAGCACTAAAAATTTAGTGCTCTTGAAAATAACTATTTATCAATTGAATTTTGTACTTGTTTAATATAACTAATAACGTCTTTATTACTAATCTGTTTTTCTTGTTGGCTATTGCTTCCCCATAAATACGTTGACTTAGCATTTTTTTGCTGAGACATAGCTTCGACTTTCTGTTTTCTTAAAGTTGTATTATGCAAATCAACGGTATTATAGTAGTTAGCATAGTGGTTTGTATTACGAACTGGATTTCCATGATTGGCTATTTGTTGTGCACTAGTATTTGCATCACTGGTCGTCCAGTAATTAACCGTGATGTTATCATTTAAATTAGCTAATACTTTAGGGTTGATACAATCATTCCAAACGATGGTTTGGAAACCTTTACGATTAAGATAGTCATTTAATTTATTTATAAAATTACTAAATTGTATTGCACAATTTCCATTACCTACAACTTCATCTCCACCGATCATCCAATATGTGTGCTTTTGATTGTTAAATGCTGGTAAAATTTCAGCATACAATTGTTTAACAAAATTCAGTGTTTCAGGATTAGTATAATCTAACGTATCATCTGACATTATAATATCTTTATCTAACCAGGGACTATTGCAGTTATTTAATTGATTAATAATCGCTTGACAATGCGCAGGAACATCAATATCTGGAATTATATTAATGCCTTTTTGATTGGCATAATTAACAATATCTTTAATTTCTTCTAGAGATAATGCGTTTTTGTTAGTTGTATTATGCAAAATATTAGTTTTTACCGCAAAACCCTCATTGTCATTTAAATGTAGTTGAATAAATTGAAACTTATGAGGATCAACGTTTTTGATGACTTGTAGAATTTGTGATTTAGTCATTTTTCTACGTGCAACATCTAACATTAAAATATTATTTTGAGTTACGTCATTTGATTTTTTTTGACTATAAACTGTATATGGACTAACATTATTGGCTAAAATCTTATTAGGTACTGAACAAAAAGAAAAAGCAATTAATGTTGCTACAACGATTTTATGAAATTTCATAGTATTTTCCTTTCTAAAAAAGAGATAACTAGTTTAAGTTATCTCTTTTTTATTTACTTAATTAATGCTTATTTTTTAGAATGCTTTCGTTTTTGATATGCAAAAATACCAATGCCAGTTAAAAGAGCTACACCTAATACACTCAAACCTTTAGCAATTTGTTCGCCTGTTTGTGGCATTGAATTATCATTTTGTGAGGAAGCATCAGTAGAATTATTTAAACTGCTATTTAAAGAGCTAGATGAATTATTTCCATTTTTACTACTGCTTGATGTATAAGCATCAGTAGAAGTTGCTTTATCAGTGTTAGTAGCTGCTGGCACTTCATCAACGTCTTTTTTATCAGTAGTTGACGTAGATTGAGATTGTTTATTATCTTCATTAGAAGCATCAGAAGCATCATTAGCAGGTACATCTTCTACCTCTCCACTGTCAGCAGATTTATCAGTATCTTTAGAATTTTCTGATATGCTGGAATTTTGACTTACATCAGATGAACTTTTATCACTAGTTGCAGGCACTTCCTCCATTCCATTTTCTTTAGAAGAAGATTCTACACTCGAACTTGATACAACAATACTTGAATCCTTATTTTCGGAATTTGATGAAGATTCGCTATTTGCAGGTACTTCTTCCATATTGTCTGTGGAAGATTGATTATCTACTTTAGAGCTCGATACTACCGAAGCCACTACTGAACTAGTATCACTTTGGTTAGTAGTGTCAGTTGATACCTTTCCCTCTTCAGTTTCACTAATATCAATACGTGTACCATCTGGAGTTGTGATTGTAATATTAGATTTTGTAGTAGGATTATTTGCTTCTTTAGGGGGAATCACTGAATATGGTTGTCCTTTTTTATTCTCAACTAAAGGATTGTTCAATGATAATGTTTTTCCATCTTTAAATGTGACGATAAATTGATACTTAGTCCCCTTCTGATTCCCAGATAAAGTAGTTTGATAAACTTTAGACTTACTGTCTTTTGACATGTCACGTTTATTAATGTGATTGTCGTTATTTTGTGTAATCAACGTCACTTTTTTTATATCAGAATTATTATGTGTTGTATTTAATGCACTTTTTACAAATTGATTATTAGGATCAAATGTAATTTTTGTTTTTGATTGTGTATATACAACACTTGGCACATCGTTGGCGTTGATGATATTTTGATTAATTATAGTGCTTGTACCAAGCACTGCTGCGCAACTCATTGCTGCTAATAAACTATGTGAAATGGTTTTATTCATATTTAATCACCTCTAATTTTTTACCACCATTTGGGTTTGTTTTCTTCAGTTAATGGAACGACAGTTTCATCATTATTTAGAAACAATGGAATATTCCCGTCCTTAGCCCATTTAATAACAGTGCTCTCAGCATACCCAGTCTTTTGACTAACAGAAGCAACGGTTATAGCCTCACGGTCATCAAACCATCGTCTCGTTTGCATAATACGTTGTTGACGTTTCTCATAGCTAGCATTGGCCATTAATGATAATGACATTGTGTTCCCCCCTCCCCTCTTCATTAATTTATATATATTATATCATTGTTATTTATATTTAGTTACAAAATAATGAATTTGTTCCCTTTATGATAGGAGAAATCAATATACTTTATTGAATGTAGACAAATATACAAAAATAATTGTATATTTGTCTACATTTCTACTTGTATAAATTAAGACAATGTGGAATAATGGTAGTAGACAGAAAGAAGGGGCTTTTTATTAAAAGCCATACTTTCAACCTCTGTGGAAATTCACGTATTACTTTTTATAAAAAATAAGCATTTATTAATTGTATATTTGTCTACATTTCTACTTGTATAAATTAAGACAATGTGAAATAATGATAATAGATATTAGAAAGGGTGGGCAGCATGCCTGATAAAAATAACGTAAAAAAAATGACAACTGATATGAAAAAACATCGTGAGGAACAAAAATTGATTTCTAAAGAAAAAGCTTTTTTTGAAAATAAATCTCAAGCTACTGTTATTACAATTGGAAATCAGAAGGGGGGAGTAGGGAAAACCACCAATGTATATTTAATTAGTTATGTATTAGCTAAGTTTGGTATTAAAACATTAGTTGTAGATCTTGATCCGCAAAGTAATTCGACAAAAACATTAATGCTAACAAAATCTGAAAATCAAAATACTGTTGATGCAATTGATAAAACTATTATGAGAGGTGTTGAAGAGAGAGATTTTACAGATTTACCAGTTAATATTAAAGAGAACTTAGATTTATTACCTTCGTATATTGACTTTGAAAACTTTACTAAATATTTATACAAAAATACTAATAGTGAATATGAAGAAACTCATTTAATAGAACCTTTGCTTGAACCATTAAAAGCAAACTACGATGTGATTTTACTTGATGTTCCGCCATTGAATATTGAAATTACCAAAAACGCAGTGGTTTGTTCCGATTATGTTTTAATTTCATTGCAAACGCAAGAAGATTCTATGAGTGGAGCAGAAAGTTACATTAATACTTTGGTTAAATTGAAAGAGCAATATAATTTGCCGGTGGAAGTTATTGGTATTTTAGCAGTTTTAAGCGAAAAAAGAAGTCCAGTTGATAAATTGATTTTGAAATCTGCGGCAGAAGAATTTGGAGAAGATATTTTATTTAAAACAATAGTTCCACAAATGGCACGCATTAAACGATTTCCAATTAAAGGAATTACTGATAGTGATTTTTATGATAAGAAGGTTATTGATGTATACAAGAAAATCACGCATGAACTGATTGAACGTTTAATAGATATGGAAAGAGAGGATAATTAAAATGGGAAGAAATTTTTTGGAAAGAAGAATGCAAGGACAAGTTCCTGCTACTCAAAGTGCAAAATTGCATAATGAAAGTAATAAAGAGGAGAAAATCAAGAAAAATACGCAATCATCTGCTGATACTCGTGCATCTATTAAAATTCCAAAAGATTTAAAAAAAGAGCTCAACATAATTAAATCTATGGAAGAATTTAAATTTGATTATGAGGCAATTCAATTGTTAGTAGATAAGTATGTCAGTGGCTTATCTGTGGAAGATCGCAAAAAATATGAGACATTGAAAAAATATCTTTAATGTAAAATAAAGGGCATTGATTTGCCTATTATTTTTGGATTTGTAGTTATTATTTTACAATCACTAAAGTGTTATAAATTGTACAGGGAAATAAGAAGTTGATCACAACGTAGATATTGAATTTACAGTTTAAATTAACGCTAGAAGGAGTTTGATTAATCTATGATAACTGATAAAGCTTTACTTAAACGACATGCTGTTGAAATTAGTAATCATCTAGAAATTATGAAAGAATTTATTGGAGAGAATACAAGTTTACGGAAACCATTAGCTATAATTGAGAAAAATCTTCAAATTTTTGAAAATGAATTACAAGAGTTCGAGGAATAAAAATGTTAAGGAGGTAAATAACACATGAGAGGCAAAGATTTAAGAATGGAATGCAGAAAATTAATAAATAAAAAGAAGAACCTAACTTTATTAAATGATTTGGTAAATAAATTACAATACATAATCAAAAAGAGAGAAGAAAGTCAAAATGTTAAGAAAATATCTGTAAATCTTGAATCTCTGAACGTAAAACTTCCAAAAGATGTTAATGGAAATGTTATTAAATTAAGTGAATATGTTGTGTTTATCTCAAGAAAATTAAAGTTAAATGTCAGTGTTAAGAATGAGGAAAAACATATCATTACTATGGACTTGACTAAAGAGTACATAAATCTCTCTGTTATAGGAACGTTTTTGGTTGCATGTTTTGCGATTATCATATTTTGCGGAGTTTCTTATTGCTTTGCTCATTTTATGTACATTAATTGTATAATTTCTGCATTTGCAGCGGTAATGATGTTGTTTTTAATTATCCCTTTAGGTGCATATATTTACAGAGCTTATCGTAAATTACGTAATTTGCACTACGAAAAATTGTTCTTTGGGGAGGTTAAATAGAGAAAGGAGCGTGGAGTATATGGAACACTTTTTACAATTAGCTATTGATTAGTCACTTATTACTTTCAAGTCCTTACATGAGAAAATAGAGAATATATAATACTTCTGCTCTATAAATTTTTCATTTTTGTTACTATATTACGATTACAAATTCGTTTTTAATATAGAGATAATGTTGTTGTTAAACAATGTTGGTAGTATAAACAATACATATTATTAATACGGAGGTTTATTCAATGAAAAAAATTCAACAAATGCTTTTAACAACATTAGGTGTGGTAGGAGGAACTTTAGCGTTGGGTTCAATTAGTGCTAATGCTGACACTGTCACAGTACAAGCAGGAGATACAGTTTCAGCAATTGCTAAAAAGTATGATACAACAATTAGTGATATTCAAAGAGCAAATAATCTATCAAACCCTAATTTAATTTATGTTGGTCAACAATTAGAAGTTAATGGCAAAGATAATGGTACACAGCAAGTTGTAACAACTACTGCATCTGTAAATTCAACTAATGCTCCAGTTGTTCAAGTTTCGCAATCTACTCAGGCTTCACAGCCATCTATTAAGACGCCAGTAAAAACAACGAGCTCTACATCAGTTGAAAATACTCAGGTTAAAGCGCCACAAACTCAAGAATCTAGCGTTTCAAGTAATACTACGCAACGTGCGCAAACTGTAACATCTAAGCCACAAACAGCTACTACATCAAACAACTACACAAGTAATGTTTCAGGTAGTGATGCAGCCGCTAAAGCGTGGATTGCACAACGCGAATCAAGTAATAACTATAATGCACGTAACGGTCAATACATTGGCAAATATCAATTAAGTTCTTCATATTTAAATGGTGATTACTCACCTGCTAATCAAGAAAAGTGTGCAGATCAATATGTTCAAGAACGTTATGGCTCTTGGACAAACGCACAAGCTCACTGGCAAGCTAACGGTTGGTATTAATTAAAAAGCCCCTTTTGGGGCTTTTTTTATTGCCAATAACAATTTATTTACACAATAAACAAAATAGTTAATTAATAGCATTTACAAATTTGTTAAATGTGGTTTATAATGAATGTAAATTCGACAGAAAGAACTGTAATATCAATGTTTTTTCAAAAAACAAATTAGAGGTTTAATCAAATGGTAGCATTAATAAATGATTATCGTGCATGGGATAAACGTGAAGAGCGATATATTTATCATGTACAACAGTGTCTTACACTACCAGATAATTCTTGGCAGTGTAGGATGTGTTTCTTTGATTATTTAAAAAACGATGATTACATAGTAGAACAATCCATAGGTTTATTAGATATTCAAAGTAAAAACATATATGAGGGGGATATTGTTGAGGGTATTGCCCTTAATAGTTTTAAATTTAAAGGACAAATTATTCGCAAGGATAATTTTTTTGCTGTGAAAATAAAAAATGGAACTATTTTATCACAGTTAGCTACATATAATTTAAAGGTTTTGGGTAATATCCATCAAATTAAAGAATTAAAAATAAAGATGAGAAATCAACGACTAAAGCCTAAAAAATTAAAATCTAGTAGTTAGATAGATAATTATTAATATAGTAATTATCTTTAATATTTCAACTTAGTAGTTATCAAAGGCTACTGAGTTATTACCAACTAAAAAATATTAAATTTGTTGGTAGATATAAATTAATATTCTTGAAAAGAGAGTGAAGAAAATGACTAAAGATGAAATTGTAAAAACATTGAATAGTGAAATGCAGAAAATAAATGAAGATTTATCGGTGATTAACGATTGTACCGATTTAACTTTAATATATAAAGATAAGGCACCAGCTCGTTTCTTAGGTTTTGAAGGGAATAGGTTTAATATTGCGTATTATAAAGATTTACCTCCTTTTATTAAAAAATCAAGTACAGTAATTCGGTTTTATGTGTCTGGACAAAAATTACTAAGAGAACTAGATTTATAAATATTAAAACGGAAGAAAATATGTTCAACGTTCAAATGAATTGATGACAAATCATTCGTAAAAATAATTAATAATATAGTAATTATATGTTTAATGTTTCAACTAAGTAGTTATCAAAGGCTACTGAGTTATTACCAACTAAAAAATATTAAATTTGTTGGTAGATATAATTTGGAAAACATATTCCATAATTAATTCAGAACAAGGTTTTACAATTTGACTTTGAGACTTCACGGTATATAAGTCAGGATCTAGGCTTAGCAGTTGTCAGAGGCTGTTGAGTCATTAGCCATAAATAAATGGTATTAATTTTTTAAAACTGGAGGATTATAAAATGAAGAAAATTAAAATTTTAAAAATTGAAAATTACGATGATGTTATCAACGATTGTTTAGAAAATTTAGCTAATGAATTTGATTACAATTCTTCAAAGAAAATGCTAGAGAATAGAAAAGCGCAGTTCATTAAATTTATCGAACCAATTTTTAAAAATGAATTACAAGAAGAATTTAATAAAAATCCTGAAATTTTGAAGAAAAATTTTAAAAATGAAGGAAATGGAGTATATATATCTAATACCGGAGTTAAACTTACTATTGAAGAAAAGGATTGATTAGGATGTACGATAATTATCAAATTGTAAAACGTTGTTTAAGTGGAGATTATGCATTAGTGAAAGACGGTAATCCGTCAGTAATTATGGATGCTAATAATACGGTTGATTTAAATCCATTTAATAAAGCCATGCAAGCCTTCGTAGATTGTTATCAAGATAAAGTTAAACATCATTTTAACATCGGTAATGGAAAGATTTTATGGCTTATTCCACACGTAATTGATGATGTTGATTTAACAAACATTGAGCATGATTTTTTAAACGGAAATAACTTTCGTTACTATGCTAAAAGCAATAAAGGAAGCCGTTATGGTTTTTGGTATGACAAACAAGAACAAACTATTATGTTTGGACTATTAAAGAATAAACGATACCATCGCTCTTTTGAACAGCAAGTATTATCAATGATTGCGGATTTTTGCCGAGAACATAAAGATTTATCAGTTCTAGGAATATTAGATCATAATTCAAAAATTACTAAACAATTTCTTTGTGGCACAGAAGAACAAATTAAACAAGTTCAAGGATTGCTTGATGAAAAATAAAGTAGAGTTAATGGAGGATTAACAGATGAAAAAATATAAAATAGTTAAACTTATTGGTTTTGAAAATGCGGTAAAAGAATCAATTAGAGATAATTTAGCATATAAATTTGATTATAAATCATCACAAGAAATTATTATGAAAGAATGTAAAGAATTTTCTGAATTATTAAAACCGGCGTTTGTAAATGATCTGGAAATGAGTCTCAATGATAATCCTGAATTTTTAAATAATTTTGAAAAGGAATCAGAAAATGTATATGTTTCAGAAGATGGGTATAAATTTGAGATTGAAGAAATGGATAATTAATAAAATGGATGATTATAAAAATGAAGATGAGCAGGTGTGTTTTATGGTTAATGAAAGAATAGTAGGTTTTAGTTATGTCTAAAATAAAAAAGTTCTTATATAGTTTTTTTATGATTTTTCTAGTATGTTTGGGACTAGCTTTGATATTCAATGAACAAATTAAAACATACATAGTCCATCATATGCAGGAAAATGCTTTGGAACAGCCTATTAATCAAAAGAAACCTAAAAATGGCCAATTTGATGCTACTAAGGTTGGAGCAGTAAGTTCAAAAGATGTTGCTAAAGCTGCAACACAACCTGTTTCCGATTCAATAGGTAAAATAGCAATTCCAGATATAGGATTAAAGTTACCAATTTTTTATGGCATGTCTAATAGTAATATGGTTCGAGGAGCTTGTACTATGAGAGCTGATGAACAAATGGGGATGTTAGGTAATTATACACTGGCTGGACATCATATGTTAGATAACAACTTACTTTTTGGGCCTTTACAGAATGCAAAAAAGGGACAATTAATTTACTTAACTGATGGTAAGCAAGTTTTTGTCTATAAAATAGAAACAAAAACAGTGGTTGATGAACATCAAACACAATGGCTAGACAGTAATTCTGATCAACATTTGATCACTTTAGTAACGTGTGCATCAGGCCAAGAAGGAGAAACCAGGAGAATTATTATTAGAGGTATATTGCAATCTACTAATCAATATGATTCAACTAACTCAAATCTCTTTAAATACAATTAAATCAACATTTGCGGTTGTTTTATCAATAAAAATATTTTATAATTGTAATCGTAAAACAATTACAATTATAAAAGGTGGTGATTTTTTGAGAGCATTCAATAAAAGAGACATGGCTCAGTATTTGGTTGAAAAGCAAAAATTCAAAAATAAAAGTCAAGCCTCATCAGCTATTAATGCTGTTTTAGAGAGTATTGAAGTGGGCTTAGAACGAACCAATAAGGTAAAACTGGTAGGATTTGGTACTTTCTCAATTAGTTCAACTAAAGAAAGAAAAGGAAGAAATCCAAGCACAGGAGAAACATTAGTATTACCTAAACATAACCGTGTTTGTTTCCATGTAGGAAAACCGCTCAGAGCTAAATTCAAATTTAGGGGGAATTAATGTGATATTTACCTTAAAAGACTTACAAACAGGTGAAACGTGTAAAGTAAGTAGTTATCAAGGTTTGCTCTCTGATAATGATGAGTTCCAAATGATTGATTGTGATGTAAGTGATGATGTGGATGAATTGTTTGGAAAATATACCAGTCCTGATTATTGGATTAATCTTTTTAATGATGACGGTTTATCCGCTGTAAACTGTGCATTAAAATACGTTGATGAAGTCGCCGAAATCGGTTTTTCAGAATCTTTGCAAAATATTTTTACAGCATATGGTGCATCAGAAGGAGAATTTGTTCGAGCTGCATTAAATGAACAAATTACAGAAATTGATAGTGATTTAGGTATCATTGCTGAAAATAAACTGGCCGATAGTGATGCAAGTATTATTAATAATCGTCCTTATGTTTTATTTTTTGATTATGAAGGATATGCTAAATGGCTTCTAGATCGAGAAATAGAAGATAGAAAAGTTATTAAAGTTAATAATCATTACTATCGCGTTGATAATTAAAATGTTAATTATGGAGGAATTTAAACTATGTTACGAGTTATAAAAAAAGTTAATGATGGACAATACTTAATTACAGCAGAGGAAGCTATTAAATATGGATCTAGCTTTCTTGAAGAAGCAAACTGTGAAAATGGTACACCTGTATTAAAAGCCATTGAGATGCAACGTGCAATTGATAATAAGAAAATTCGTCCAGTTACTTTGCAAATTACTAGCGGTGGAAAAACAGTAGCGTTATATGATTGTTTAGATGTTGGCGTTAATCCTACAGCTATTACTGGTGAATCTACAGCTATTACTGATAAAAAAGAAAAGAAGTAATCTGCACAAATTAACTAAGACAGATATAAAATTATCTGTCTTTTTTATTTCATCATACTTTTTAAGAAGGTGAAAATAATTAATTCAATTATTAAAGTTATAGACAAATTTGATGAATTTATCAAAAAACGTCCTAAAGGGACAATGATAACGGTATTAATAATTGTTATCTGTTCTGGTTTATTAACAATTTGTCGTAATTACTGGGATGAAAATAAAACGTATGATTCTATTAATTCTTCAATTAATAGTAGTATCCGATTTCTAAAGAATAATAAAAAGAACCAATCTGTAACTATTTTTTTAGACAAAACAGGATGTCCAGAGTGTCAAAAAGTTGAAAAGGAAATTGTCCCAGCAATTAAATATGCACGTTTTACTGGCAAACAAATAATTGTCCTTGATGTTGGAAAGATGGATCATAATCAAATTCAATGGATGAAAAAACATTTTAAGGGGGCATTATTGAATCGTGAATATTTAACAATGCCTTCGGTCTTTGAAGTATCTTATAATATCTCAAAACATCAATGGGATGTTAATGCTTGTGAAAATGAAGGAAATTTAAAGAAAATGTTACAGATTATTCTTAAATAAGGAAGTGATATAGAGTGATAGCAATTCCGTGGACATTTATTATATTTGGTTTTTTTTGGCTACTAATAACAGTGACGATAACTCAAATTGGTTACAATATTTGGCAAAATAATGTGGGTTGGAAAAGACTAGCTCCGTTATTGACAACAACTTTAATTGATATTATTTGGACATTATTAGTTTTGTCTATTTACAAGGTTATAAATACAAAAATGCCATATGTCTTTAACATTATTAATACGTTTTTAAACTATGTTTGGAAGTTCATTCCAAAAGGTATTATAGGATATATTTTAATACCAATAGTAATTGCCTATGTATTTTTAACTTTATCAGGTCTTTACCACTATTATAAGAAACGTCATGAATATAAAGTTTTGGAGGCTAAAAAATTGGAGGAAGAGGCTAAGGTAACGCCTAATTTAAGCGCTGATTCAAGGCAAAAATTAAATGACCTAGCCAATGATCATCAAGCTAAAACAGCCTTGATATTTCGTAAATTAATTCGTAAGGCTGAAAGAGATCATAATAATTTATTTGTTATTAAGCAGAATAATGATTTGTGGATTCCTATTTTTAATAACACTCAACTTAGTAAGTTGAAAGAATATATTAACACTGATGATATGGCTTTAGAAGAAGCTGCCTCTCCATCCATTGTTAAAATATCTCAACATAATATTCAATCATTTACTTTAGATAAAGGACAAGACGTATTTAAAAAATCTTTGATGGAAGGGGAAAATTAATGTTTTCGGTATTTAAACATATATTATTTTACTATGCTTTACCTTATGCCACTGCATTAGGCTGTTTAATGGCATTAATAAATTTTATCCAAGAACGTTATCGCAAAGCTAATGAAGATGATGCCCCCAAAAAAATTATATCCATTATCTTTAATGTATCAATTGTTGTTAGTGTGTTGATGTTCCTTAATTGGTTTTTTACAAAAATAAGCATTGGGATCTGGATTGCTAATATGGTACACCAACTAATGCTTTTCTTACAAAATTTACCAGCCATTGGTGTTATCGCTAGCACTTTAATTAATTGGAAAAATTGGATATTTAATTTTATCGCCACTTGGTATTTGCCATACTTAAAAGCTTTTGTTTTAGTCTTTTTCTTCGGATCATTAGTTGCCCTAGCTGGTTTAAAATGGCGTGTTAATTTTGCACGCGCACTAAATATTATTATTCCAGTTGTCGTTAAGTTTCCATATTTATGTTTTCAATACTTTACTGGACATCAAACCCCTGTAAAAGATCTATTATTAAAAGGGGTTTTGAAAGCTAAAATTCGTGAAAACTTAAATGATAGTTATGAGGCAGCCGTACAAGGTTACAGTGACAATGGACAAAAATTTGAAAATGGCGCTGGTGGTACAGCAAGTACACAGACTAAGAAAGCTACTGCGGTAGCAATCAGAAGAACTGATGTTAGAGTGCTAACAGCTGGCGGTCAAAGAAAAGCACATATTTTAGTACATCAAAGTCGAGAAACTGAAACAGATAAATCTATTGAAAGAACTTTACAAGGATTAGGGGAAAGATTAAGTGGAGATTCAGTTTATTTCCCAGCTGATCCATATTATTCAAGCAATGAAAAAGGATTTATTTTTGACAGTGTTGTTAGTTATAATCCAGCTGAAGAATTAGGTTCTTTCAAAGTAATTTTCGACAATCCGTTTGAGCAACATACGCGATTAGAATTAGGTGGAATGGGTGCATTTGCTGTTTTTATGAATGATATTAAAAACTTAATTAAATACATTACCCACTTAACACCACGTGGTTTACGTGATCGTATTATACAAATTGCAAATACTAAATATTACTATGATAATAGCGTAGAAAAAGCTGATTATAAAGTACAACAGAATTTGGACTTATCTATTATTCCTGTTCCTGAAGATCCAAAAACACATTTAAATATTAAAGATGCACGCGAAAAAGCTTTACAAGTTGCCAATGCGCGTGCTGAAGATGTAAAGAAAGCTTTAAATGGTTTTCATCTAACTGGGCAGATGCTTGATGTAAAAGTGGGTGGTAATAATGCAATTTACAGTTTTGCAATGCCACCAGATCCAAAAATTCCTAGCGATTTAACCAGAGTAGAAATGCAAATTGGAAATATTTTGCGAATTGATGATAAACCGATCATTCAAATGAAAGCAGGGATTTTAACATTATCTATGAATAATGGCGTAAATATTCCTGTTTCATTTACCAATATGATTAAAGAACGCAAGAAAGGAGTATCTTGTATTATATCTGGTATGGCAGGCGTAGATGCTATGCAGAGACCGATTTATTTTGAATTGGGTGATAAAAATCCTCATGCAATTTTATTTGGTAAAACTGGTACAGGTAAAACGGTTACTATTTTCACAATTATATATTCAATTATGAGTGCAACTGATCCTAAACATTTACGTATCGCATACATTGATGGTAAAGGTAACTCATTTGAATTTATGAAATTAGATGGAGAACATCCTAATCCATATCTATATGCACCACCAGCTGATGCATCTGGAGATATAGAATATGCGCGGGCTTTAATATCTCATTTAGAGTCTGAGTGTCGTAGACGGATCGATTTATTCAAAAAAGATGCAGTTGCGAAATTATCAGAGTATAACGAAAAACATTCTGACGATCCTCTACCAGAAATTCTAGCAGTAGTTGATGAATTTAGTGCAATTACTAAATTAGATGATAATTTAAAGGCTAGTGAAGCTGTAAAGAAAGGTACAGTTGATAAATTTGAATATTTAGCTAAGATGGCTCGTAGTGTTGGTATTAGATTATTACTAGCCAATCAATCAGCTAGAAAAGAGTTAGTCCCAGGGAAAATTGCAGCTAATATTACAGGGCGTGTTTCATTAGGGGTATCTGAACCTATTGAGGCTGAAATTGCATTACCAGAAACAGGAATTAAAGTTAATCAGATCAATCAACCTGGTGAATTTTATTCTATCATGAACGGTGCAAATAATGCTGAACATGGAAACAGCCCTTATCTTAGCCCTAAAACTTGCGAAAAACTTAATGATAAATTGACTGAAAAGTTTGGTCAAGCAACTTATGTCAAAACGCGTGAAGAAGTTATGGAGGAGGAAGGATTTGTTCAAAGGGATGAAACAAAAGATAAACCTATGTCATTTTACAAATCCCCAGTTTTGCCTTCTCAAAAAAATAATCCAGAAGATAGTAATCCAAAAAATCATAAACACACTGGTAAATATGCTTATACTATTTCAGGAGGAAAGGATGGAAAAGATTTATGAGAGATGATTTTCAATGGCTATTCAGGACACATTTAAATAATACATTAATAAAATGGCTTACGATAAATAACATTTCTCAAAAATGGTATCAAGAAAATGTACACTCGATTAAGAATGAAGTTAATCAACTCATCAGGGATAATTTATCGGATGCAATTAGTAGATATGAACAATATTATTTAAAAAATCCAAATTTAAATATTAAAGAATATTTTCTAACTAATTATGGTATAGATAAATTTAACAGACAATGGAACAAACAAATTAATCAATGTAACAATAGAAAGGTGATTTAGATGAGTTTAATGGATATTGCAAAAAAAGCTAATAAAAAAATTACAAATCGGTTTAAGGTAACATATTATGATAAAGACACAAAATTATTTAAAGAAGAAGTTTTAGAAACAGGAAGTGAGGCATATGATCAGATTATGCCATTAGCAATGGATAAAGATTATGATAATATCCTTGGGGAATGGGTAGAAAATGATACGCCTGTGGGGTTAGTTGGAACTGCAAAAATATTAAGTGTCCGTAGTGGTGAACGCTCATATATGCACGTCAAGATTCATTATGAATTGAAAAATGGTGTCCCTCGATTTAGAGATTTTAATTCCGTTGAAACGTTAGGCTTTAAGATTGTTAAGCACAGTAAAACCGATGGGGATATTTTAGCTTTGGAATTAAAAGATAATTCAATAGAGCCACTTGATCGTGTGGATACTAAAAATTTAAAACATTTATTGTCAGTAATTCAAGTTTTCAACAATGAAGTTTTATCAGAAGCCACTGATGATAGTCTTGATGAAGAAGATAATGATTATTCTCAATATACACAAGATTATAATTCTTCTTTTGAAGAAACGGAGTGATAAAAATGGCAGGGATTGATTTCTCTGGCTATGATATAAATAGTATTAAAAAAACAGTGAAAAAGGACTTGCTTAAATATTTAAACGATCAAAATACGGATTTTGTTGCAAATTCAAAGCGTTTAGATAAATATTTAGATGATACATTTGATAATCAAGAGATTAGATTTTTAGATGCGTTTAATCAATTCTTGGATGGTGATGATAAATATTTAAAGAAAATGTTGGCGTAAACTAAATAAAAAAGATACTTTAGGTAGTATCTTTTTTATTTTTCGATGAAATATGAAGGAGAAATTTAAAGATGAAGAAAAATAAAATACTAACTTTAGCAATTACTATTTTAACAGCAATAGGACTAGTAGGATGCACTAGTTCAAAGCAATCTCGAGCTACCTATGTCAAACGAGAATCAGTAACAAAAACATACAGTGCCTCCAAGACATCAAACCATCAAATCTCCAAAAAATTAGCAGAGAGTGTTTTAACAAATAATGTACGTCATCAATTAGGCAGTAATATCCGCTGGAATGGACATGGAGCATTTATTATTA
>NZ_JBSJYT010000012.1:0-39650 GCF_053711055.1 Ligilactobacillus sp. LYQ135
AGTGCGGTGATGATGGCTTGAAGGATACACCTGTTCCCATTCCGAACACAGCAGTTAAGCTTCAAAACGCCGAGAGTAGTTAGAGGAACGCCTCTTGCAAGGGTAGGAAGTCGCCGTGCAACTATATAAAAAGTCGTTAATCTTTGGATTAACGACTTTTTGTTTTATAATAATAATTGAAATTGAGGATAAATTATTTTAAATACAAGGGAGAGATGTACAAAAAATTTATGTTAGTAAAGTTTAAAAAATATAAATGTAAAAGGAGTAATGATCACATAATACTCTCAATTTCATCATTTTTTTAAGGTATTTCACTGTTTCTTAAAAAAGTTACTCTTTTTTAACATTTCTTATCTTAATGGAAACACAGATGTTATTCTTTGACTATTTATAAAATCTGTGCAATAATGTCAGAGTTTGATAAGCTAAAATTAGGTAGTTTCAATTTTTGCTAACTTTTTTACTTTTATTAAATATATGATACTACCGAAATTAGTTTGCAATTATTTATTTTATTTTTTTAGAAAGAAGGGTCTATTATGGATACAACAGCTAACGATAAAACAGTCGTATCAAACAGCTATAAGTATTTCATGGTTTTCCTATGTATGTTTACTCAAGCTATCCCTTATGGAATTGCACAAAACATTCAGCCATTATTTGTACATCCACTTGTTAATACATTCCATTTTAGCTTGGCATCATACACATTAATCTTTACTTTTGGTGCGGTGGCCGCTGCCGTTACTTCACCATTCATTGGTAAAGGATTAGCAAAATACAATTTCAAATTGATGTATTTCATTGGGATTGTGTTGTCAGCAATTGCATATGTATTCTTCGGATTTAGTAAAAACTTACCTGAATTTTACGGTGCAGCGATCGTATGTATGATTGGTTCAACTTTCTTCTCAGGACAAGGTGTTCCATGGGTAATTAATCACTGGTTCCCAGGTAATGGTCGGGGAACTGCTTTGGGAATTGCCTTTTGTGGTGGTTCAATCGGTAATATCTTCTTACAACCATTAACACAAAATATTTTGAAACACTTTATGGTTGGTGGTACAAAAGAAGGTCATTTAACTTCAATGGTACCATTCTTTATTTTTGCCGCAGTATTGTTCGTAGTTGGTTTAATTATTACATTCTTCATTCGGACACCAAAAGAAGATGAATCTGTTATTTCTGATGCTGAATTAGCTGCATCTAAAAAAGCTGCTGCTAAACAAAAAGCTGAAGGATTTGAAGGTTGGACAGCTAAAGAAGTTATGAAGATGAAATGGTTCTGGGTATTTAGTATCGGATTTTTGATCATCGGTTTAGGATTGGCTTCACTTAATGAAGACTATGCTGCTTTCTTAGATACTAAATTATCACTTACAGATGTTGGTTTTGTAGGTTCAATGTATGGTGTTGGCTGCTTAATTGGAAACATCTCTGGTGGTGTTTTATTCGATAAACTTGGAACTGCTAAAGCAATGACATTTGCTGGTATTATGTATGTTATTTCAATTGCAATGATGATTTTTGTTTCATTCCAACCATTTGGTGCAACTCAAAGTAAAATTGCCGGAATTGCATATGCAATCTTCTGTGGTTTAGCTGTATTTAGTTACATGTCAGGTCCTGCATTTATGTCAAAAGATTTATTCGGGGCTAAAGATCAAGGTGTAATGCTTGGATTAGTTGGTTTAGCTTATGCGATTGGATTTGCAATTGGTGCTCCATTATTTGGGATTATCAAAGATATGTCAAACTTCACCATTGCATGGTATGTAATGATGGGTTGTGTTGTTGTTGGTTTCATTCTTTTAATTATTTCAGTTGTAAAGATTAAAAAAATGCAAAAAGCAATCAAATCAAAGAATAACTAATAATTGTGACAAGTCGCTATTTATTGGCGACTTGTTTTTGAAAATTTAGAAGGAGATAACTTTTATGTGTACAGGTTTACGGTTTAATGATACAGAAGGTAATTTATACTTTGGACGGAATTTAGATGTAGAATCATCATATGGTGAAAAAGTTTTAGTAACACCAAGAAACTATGAATTACCATATCGATTTTTAGAAAATAAAAAGACTACTAAAGCCATCATTGGAATGGGAATTATGGCTGGTGATTATCCAATGTACTTTGATTGCATCAATGAAAATGGATTGGGAATTGCCGGATTAAACTTTCCTCGCTATGCATACTTCACAGAAGGTCCTGTTGATGATAAAACTAACATGGCTCCTTATGAATTTATGGTATGGTTAATGGAAGAATTTGATACAGTTGAAGAAGCAAAGAAAGGTTTAGAAAACTTAAACTTAGTTGATGCGCCATTTTCTCCTCAAATGCCAGTAGCACCATTACACTGGATCATTAGTGATAAGAATTCTTCAATTGTTGTTGAACAAAGCAAAGCTAAGGGATTAAAGGTTTATGATAACTATGTAGGAGTTTTAACAAATAACCCAGATTATCCATGGCACATGACTAACTTAAATAATTATGTTGGTTTAACACCTAAAGATGCAACTACTAAAGAATGGAATGGTCAAAAAGTACGTCCACTAGGTGTAGGAACAGGTAGTTTAGGTTTACCAGGAGACAGCATTCCAGCTTCACGGTTTATCAAGATTGCATACTTAAATGCAAATTACCCAACAGTTAAAGGTGAAAAAGTAAACGTTGCTAAATTCTTTAACATGTTAAAATCAGTTGCAATGATTGATGGCAGTGTTATTAATGAGCAAGGAAAAAATGAATTTACAGTTTATACTTCATGCTTCTCATCAAAGACTAACACATACTATTACAATCGTTATGATGACTTTGAAATGAAGAGCGTTCAATTAACTGATGAAAATATGAATGCAGAAAAAGTTACAGTTTACTAGGATAGTAAAAAACCGCCTAAATGGCGGTTTTTTAGTTTAATTAATTGTAATAATTGGCTTTAAAATTGTTCCGTTTTTAGAATCTGCCAAAGCTTCATTGGTATCATCAAAATCGTAGTACTTAATGAGTTCATCGAATGGGAACATGCCTTTTTTATAGTATTCGATTAATTTTGGAATGAAAAATTGAGGAACAGAATCTCCTTCAACAATTCCAGATAATTTTTTAGCTTCCATCAGCAAATCATCCATTACATTTAAAGTTAGTTCGTGACCAACTCCGATTAAAATGCATTCACCACCAGGATGAAGAGAATGAAGTGCTGATAAGATTACTGATGAAACTCCGGTAGTATCAAGGCAGTAATCAACACCTTCGGGAATGATTTTGCGAATTTCATAGTTTGGGTCAACGCCTTGACTATTTGATCGTTTCAGTTGCTCCCAATTTTTTGGCTAATTCTAAACGATTATCATGAATATCAAGTGCAATGATATGTTCACATCCTGCGATTTTTGCTGCCATAATAGCAGATAAACCAACTGCACCAGCATCAAAAACGACAATTGAATCTCCTAAACGAGGATGAATATAGTTTAAAACGGTGCCTGCTCCAGTTTGAATACCACAACCAAGTGGCCCAAGCATTTTTAAATCAACGTCGGGGTCAACTTTTACAACATTATTTTCATGGGCAACACAGTATGTTGAAAATGAGGATTGTCCAAAGAATACAGAAAGATCTTCTTCATCTAATGTATGGAGGCGATGCGAACCATCATAGTTTGCTCCGCCAAAATTTAATTCATTAAATTTAACACACATTCCAGGATGACCACTTAGACAATTTTGACAATGACCACAGTATGAAAAAGATAAAACCACGTGATCACCTGGTTGCACGGTAGTAACACCGGCACCAACTTTTTTAACAATTCCGCTTCCCTCATGACCTAATGCAACCGGATAAGGAGTAAGTTCAGAATCATGACCTACCGCATCAGTATGGCAAACCCCAGATGCAACCATTTTTACTAATACTTCATTAGTTTTAGGTTCATCTAAGTTTGCTTCAATGATTTGAAGTGGTTTGGTCTTACTAGTTGCGACTACAGTTTGAATTTTCATAAAAATCTCTCCTTAACTATATGTTGAGTATATCAAGAATGAAAACAAAGGTGTGACCAAATCACATGGTCACACCTTTTAAAGTCTTTGAGTAGAAGAACTCCGTAATATTTTTACTGGAATTTTGAATTGATTTGAATCAAGTGAAAAGTCTTTATTTTCAATTCGTTTGCAGAGTAATTCCGTTAATAAATCAGCAATTTCACTGATTGGTTGCACAATGGTTGAAAGTTCAGGATGATAAGTTTGAATTAACTTAGTTCCATCAAAACCAATGACTTTTAGTTGTTGTGGAATTTGAATATTCATTTTAGCGGCTTCTTGTAAAACAAGTAGTGCAGTTAAGTCATCTGAACAAAAAATTCCATCTGCAGTATGTTGCTCTAGTAAATGACGTACCGAAACAGCTTTTAAAGCAGGTGATTCTGAAAATCGGACTGCATGAATATGAGGCTTTAATCCTAATTTTTGAATCGTATCTTGATAAGCTTTAAGGCGTTCATTAGTAGGGTTGGCAATTGATTGGGGATTCCCAAAGAAATCAATGTGATGACATCCAGCTTGATATAATTCATCAGTTGCTAGACATCCGCCTTGGTAGTTATCGCAACTGACAATTGGAATTTGATCAGAAAGTTTGCGGTCAAATGAAATAATTGGTAATCCCACTTTGTTATATTCTTCAATGTCCAAGTTGTGAGTTCCTGTAATGATTCCATCAACTTGATTTGCAATTAACATTTTTAAATATTCTTGTTCTTTATGTTTATCATAATTAGCATTACAAAGAATCATCTTGTAATTTTTTTCAAATAGTTTTTTCTCAATTGCAGCAACTAATTCCGCAAAAAATGGATTAGTAATATCAGGCATGATTACTCCAATTAAGTTAGTTTGTTTGCCATGAAGTGAACGTGCTAAAGAATTCGGTTGGTAGTTAAGTTCTTCCATTGCTTGATAAACTTTTTCCTTAGTTTTTTCACTTAAATAACCATAATTGTTGATTACGCGAGAAACCGTGGTTGGAGAAACGCCAGCTTTTTTAGCAACGTCAGTTAATTTAGGACGCATAAGCATTTTCTCCTTACATGTTAGTTAATTCCCAGTATGTGCCATAATAATCTACACCACTTTCAGAAGTTAAAGCAATTTTATCATTTTCATGATTTGCAAAGTAACGAAGTGTCATGACATGTTCACCATTATTAATAAAAATTTCAGCCAGTGAGTGATCAATGAAAATATCTAAGTTTAATTCAGCGCCTTGAGGAAGTTGAATTTTGCGAGTATTTCCATATTCTTCATTGAAGTTAATTCCAGCTTTAGAACGATCAACTTCTAAGAAGGCATCCTTGCCAGTTGCAAATTTAATTTGTAAACTTTCATCAACGATGTGATTACCAGCTAAATGTAAAGTTCCTTTTTGATTTTTAGCAATTGTTAATTTTAACTCATATTGTTGACCAGCATGACTTGTAATTACTTGACGTTTATCAATCATTTTTTCAGTCCGAACTAATTGTCCAGCTTTGCGAAGATTACGGACTGCATTTACTGGTTGTTGAATTAAACGACCATTCTTTAAAGAAAGTTCCTTAACTTGGCTTAAGCAATTTGCCCATCCTTCGCTATCAGTTGGATAAGAAACATCCGGTAATCCCACCCAACTAATCATATAAACTTTACCATCAGGACCATTGAATGCTTGACTAGCATAAACGTCAAAACCATCATCTAAATTAATTGGATTTTCTTGGTTAGTTATAAATTTACCTGAACTAAATTTAAAGCGTTCGCCAATTACGTACATATTAGGGTAAATATTGTCATACGAAGTAACTTCTTTTGATAAACCTTGAGGACAAAAAATTAAAACTGGTTGATCATCAATGAATACAAGGTTAGGGCATTCAATCATGTAGCCCATCTCTTTGTTAGTAAAATCAATATAACCTTTATCTTGCCAATTTCCAGTTAGATCAGTAGTAGCAAATAAACTAATTTTTCCAGTTTTAGTTTGTTTATCTTGAGCACCCAAGATGGCATAGTATTTATCACCATGTTTTAAAATTTGAGGATCGCGAAAATGTTCTGTAACATGATCAGGAGCAGTGAAAAGTGGCTTTTTTAATTTAATAACTTCGCCATTTTGATTCATCCATGCACCATTTTGATATGGGTGCCGAATCCAGTTTTCATCACGGACATTACCAGTATACATTAAGAAAAGTCGATCATTAATGGCCATTGCTGAACCTGAATACGCACCGTGACTATCTAAAGGAGAATCAGGTTTAATTGCTAATCCCATATCACGCCAATGAACAAGATCATTTGATTGCATATGATGCCATGATTTTAATCCGTGAACTGCTCCAAATGGATATTGTTGGTAAAATACATGCCATTTACCATCATAATATGAAAAACCATTGGGATCATTTAACAATCCAGATGAAGGTCGAATATGATAATTTAGTTGATATTTAGAACGATCAGTTTGTGATTGTAAATCAAGTAAATATTCAGCATCCCATTCATTATATTTTTGGTATCTTTTTTCAGTTGTCCATTCCATTTTAAAAGCTCCTTTCCGGTTTTTGAAAACGGTTCTATACAATTTGATATTGTACTTAAATCTGCATCATGTGTCAATCGTTAATCAGGTTTTAAATGCTTATTTAATAATAATGGTTTCGTTTTCAAAAAAACAATATTTTTTTTATGATAACCGATTGACATATTTTGAGAATGCGGTATCATAAAACATGTAATAATAAATGTAAAACGTTTTCAAAAAGAAGGGAATGTGAAGGATGGACCACAAAAAAGTAGCTTCCGAGGTTATTAAAGCTGTCGGAAAAGATAATGTTGTTGCCGCAGCGCATTGTGCAACCAGGTTGCGGTTGGTTTTGAAAGATGATTCTAAAGTTGATCAAGCTGCTTTAGATAAAAATGATGATGTCAAAGGAACATTTAAAACAGATGGTCAATATCAAATTATTATTGGGCCTGGAGATGTTAACAATGTCTATGACGAGTTTGTAAAACAAACTGGGGTAAAAGAAGCATCAACTGAAGATTTGAAGAAAATTGCTCAAAATGGTAAAAAGCCAAATCCAATCATGGCATTTGTAAAATTATTGGCTGATATTTTCGTACCATTAATTCCAGCTTTAGTCGCTGGTGGTTTATTAATGGCTTTGAACAGCTTCATTACTTCTGCTGGTCTATTTGGACCAAAATCAGTTGTTCAAATGGTACCAGAACTTAAAGCATTTTCAGAAATGATTCAAGTAATGGCCTCAGCTCCATTTATTTTCTTACCAATTATGGTAGGTTTCTCTGCTGCTAAACGCTTTGGTGCAAATCCATTTTTAGGTGGAGTTATTGGAATGATGATGACCTCACCAAGTTTGATTGATGGTCATTTCTGGAACTTATTTGGATTACATGTTTCTCAAACACCATATACATACCAAGTTATTCCGGTATTAGTTGCTGTTTGGGTATTAGCAATTCTTGAAAAATTCTTCCATAAACATTTACCAACAGCGGTTGACTTCACATTTACACCGTTACTTTCAGTAATCATTACTGGATTCTTAACATTCATTATTATTGGACCAGTAATGCGTGAAGTTTCTAACTTAATTACAGATGGAATTGTATGGTTATACAATACAACTGGTGCATTTGGGATGGGAATTTTTGGTGCAGTTTACTCACCAATTGTTTTAACCGGATTACATCAAAGTTTCCCTGCAGTTGAAGTCCAATTAATTTCCGCATTTACATCACATCATCAAGGTGTTGGTGACTTCATTTTCATCGTAGCTTCAATGGCTAATGTGGCTCAAGGTGCTGCTACATTTGCGGTAATGAGCTTAACAAAAGACAAGAAGATGAAAGGATTAGCATCATCAGCTGGTGTTTCTGCTTTGCTTGGAATTACAGAACCAGCAATTTTTGGGGTTAACTTGAAATTGAAGTTCCCATTCTTCTGTGCTTTAGTTGGTTCATGTATTGCTTCTTTCATTGCTGGAATTTTTAGAGTAGGTGCAATTTCATTAGGTTCAGCTGGTTTCTTAGGATTCTTATCTGTTAACCCTAAATCAATTTGGATTTACGTAATTTGTGAATTAATCAGTTTTGCAATTGCCTTTGCAGTAACATTTGTATATGGTAAATCACATCAACAGTTAGTAAATCCGGTTCCAGTTGCAACTTCAGAAGCAGAAGCAATTGAAGCTAAAGAAGCTGATGTGCAACCTGCTCAAAAGGATGAAGTTTCATTACAAAATGAAATCATTGCTGCTCCAGTTAATGGTAAAGTTGAAGATTTATCTGATACAAATGATGAAGTTTTCTCAACTAAAATGATGGGTGATGGTGCTGCAATTATTCCAACAGATGGTACAATTTACTCACCTGTAGATGGTAAGATCACAGTTGCGTATGAAACTAAACATGCATATGGAATTAGTTCAAATGAAGGTGCTGAAGTGTTGATTCACGTTGGAATTGATACTGTTAACTTAAAAGGTGAACACTTTGAAACCTTTGTAAAACAAGGTCAAACAGTTAAAAAAGGTGATAAACTAGGAACTGTTGATATTGATGCGGTTCAAAAAGCTGGTTATGATCCAACTGTAATGACTGTAATTACAAATACAGCTAACTATGCAGAAGTTGGTCACAAAAAAGTTGATGAGATTCATCATGGAGACGACTTTATTAAAGTTGTTGCAAAATAGACTTAAATTTTGTAAATAAATTAAAGGCTGCCAAAATAGATGCAGCCTTTTTTTACTATAAATATTCAAACAGAGATGTTAAAATAAATAATATTTTAGTTAAAGAAGTTCATTATTACTATTAATATTTCCGGCAAACGGTTATAATATAATCAAACTAGTAAAATAATATGGGCATCTAGATTTTGAATCTAGATATTGTTGACTTATTAAACTCAAGATATATAATTGAAGTATAAAGAAACATCTTTAAGGAGAATTCGACATGGCAAAGATAAAGATTGTGACAGACTCATCTGTTCAATTAACCCAAGCAGAAATTGAGAATAATAACATTACAATTGTTCCGCTAACGGTCGAAATTAATGGGGAAAACTTCATTGATGGCGAAACTATTACACGGGAAGAATTGATTGAAGAACTTAAAAAGGGAAATAAACCCAAAACAAGTCAACCTCCTGTAGGTGCATTTGTAAGCACTTTTGATCGTTTAGGTGAAGATGGCAGTCAAGTGGTTGCGATTATTTTATCTGATGTTTTAAGTGGAACATATCAAACGGCAGTTTCCGCTGCTCAAATGTCTAAAACGGATGTAACCGTGATTAATAGTAAATCAACTGATCGGGGTGAAGCATTCCAAGTTTTAGCAGCTGCAAAAGATGCGGCTGAAGGGAAAACAGTTGAAGAAATTGAAAAACACTGTCAAGATATTTATGAACGCACTACTGTTGATGTACTTGTTGATAATTTAGATAATATTTTATCAGGTGGCCGTTTAGGAAAAATGGCAAGTATGTTGACTAAGCTAATTAATTTAAAAGTAATCGTGCGTTTACGTGAAGAAAGTTTAGATGTAGTTAAAAAGGGACGGAGCCGGAAAACATTTTTCAAGTATTGTGATGAATTAAAACAACGGCACGAAAATAATCCAATTCAAGAACTTTCACTTTCAAATGTTGCTTGTGATGAAGAATACTTGAACAAGGTGAAAGAAGCGGTCTTACCTGCAAATAGTAAGGATGCTGCTTATATTGCACGCTTAACTAGTCCAATTATTATGACACATACAGGATTAAATGCAATTGGAATCATTACTTTAGCGGAAAATAAAGAACCGGATGAATATAAATAGTAAAAAAGAACTGCTATTAAAGCAGTTCTTTTTTACTCCATATTATATTTATTTTATCAAGCCTAATTTTTGTTTTAATTTAAGAATACGATAAACGGAATGATCAATTTGTTTTTCAGAAATTTCATGATTTTTCACAGCAGTTTCAATTGCCTTAATTCCAGTGACATAGTTTTTACTTAAAATCATATCATTACCAGCTTTGATTGCTTGAACATCGGCATTAATATTTTTTTCTTTAGCAAATTGTGTGATTGCATCCATACTTAAATCATCAGTGACAATGACTCCATTATAATGGAGATTTTGGCGAAGAAGATGATTAACTTTAGGTGAAAGTGAGGCAGGATACTGGCTATCAATTGCAGTTACAAAGACATGTGATACTAAAATAGAATCAACTTTTGCTTTAATTCCAGCTTCAAAAGGCAAAAAATCTTCTTTTTGAAGAGCAGCTAAAGCTTTATTACTAGAGGCTAATCCAGTATGCGTATCGCTAGCAGTGCCATAACCCGGGAAATGTTTAAGTGTTGCTGCCACTTTTTGTCCTTGAATCGCAGGAACTACTTTTGAAATATAAGTTGCAGTTTCAGTGTAATTTTTTCCATAAGTGCGGGGATAAATGAAACTTTGCGGATCACTAGAAACATCTGCAACTGGAGCGAAATTCCAATTAATCCCGAGTTGATGCAGAATTTGTGCTGTGTTTTTGGCTTCATTAACTACTTGAGTTAATGAAGTGTTTAATTCCATTGGTGCAGGAAATTGACGATTATTGGTCAATTGCGGATTAGCACTAAGACGTGAGACGCTTCCACCTTCTTGATCAGTTCCGATGAATAAAGGAATTGGACTAACTTTTTGCCAATCATTAATTTTAGTTTTAAATTGGTTTTGATTTTGATTTTGAAAATCAACACTAAATAAAATAATTCCTCCAAGATGATATTGTTGAATATCCTTTTTGATTGTATTGGCATCACCATTACTGGGAACAAAATACATTTGAGCAATTTTATCTTGAAGAGACATTTTTTTAATTTGTTTATGCAATGAATCTGAATTAGCTGAAATTTTGACTAATAAAGATGATAATTGAAGAATTATTAAAAAAGTACTTATTATGATAATTACTCGATTTTTGTTAAACATATCGCACTCCTCATTTAATTTTCAAAAAATATTATAATTTCTTTCGTTGAAAATTAATACCCTATTCTTTAAAAAAAGTTACAAGTAGTTTACAATAATAGATAGCAATTAAAGAAAGAGAGCAGAGTTTGAATGGAAAAAAAAGAAACATCAGTATTTTACCCTAATGGGAAAGAGGAAAAAGTATCATCAACTGAGGTTGTTGCTCCTAAAGGATCTTCAAACCATAGTTATTTTAAATGGTTAGTAAGTTCATGGGTACATCCAGCTGAAGATACTCCTGCTTCAAAATGGTATGGAGTAGTGACAATTATTGCGGAATTGTTAGTGTTTTTTGGTTCATTATATGCATTTTTCCATCATGTGTTATCTAATTCAACTTTATTTGATATCACAACTTTTTATAACATATTAACCGGATTAAAGAGTGGTCCATCTGAACTTCTAGTTTACACACTTCTTTTTGCATATAGCTTGATTGCAGCTATAGTGATCATTGGTGGCACATATTTAGTTAGTCGTTACTTAGTTTCAGGCGAAAAAGAAAGTTTTTGGGACTATACTAACCGCCTTGCACATTACTGTGGATTAAATGTAATTCTTGTATTATTAATTTTAATCTTAGGTGCATGTGGTGTAGGTGGTAGAGTTATTACAGTATTAACAAGTTTTGCATTAATGATCTTTTCAGTAGCAGTTATTGTAGCTGTTGTTGGCAGATCAAAGGAAAAGGGCTTAGACAAAGTTTATGCTGGAATTGTGGCATCTTTGATTACTGGTTTAGGTTACTTTGTATTTTACTTATTAGCATCTTCAATTTTGATGAAAGTTCTTCAAATTGGAATAAGTATATTTATGCAAATGATGATGTATAGTGGACTCCAATAAAACACCATGGCAATAAATTAGAAAACTGCGGCGTAAGTCGCAGTTTTCTATTGTTCAAATAAAAAATAGAGGTGATGAAAATGTTTCCTGAACGATTACGTGCTTTAAGACAAGGTAAGGGATTATCATTACCTGAACTAGCAGAAGCACTCAATCAATCTATGGCAGATTATCCGCGTGAACGTGCTAATACAGGTCCTCAAATTGGAAGTTGGGAACGTGGAGTAAATGCGCCATCGTATATTGAAATGATGAAACTAGCAGATTATTTTGAAGTTTCACTTGATTTTTTAACAGGAAGACAATATACCGAAATTGAATTGGATGATCTATTTACTTCAAATACTAAGTTAAACTTTAATGGGCATCAACTCACTGCAGCAGAAAAAACTGCAATTTATGGAATGATGAAGGGATATTTAAAAGGTAAGAATCAGCAAGATTTAATGCCAACTGATCATACTGAGATTACTTTACCGCTTGATGAGTGAAAAATTAATATTTCATTAAAGCATTTGGAATTTAAATTTATAATATGTTAGTGTAGTAATGTTCGAGTTTAAATAGTAAGGAGATTTTAAGTGATACAATTTTTAGAAAACTTATATGCCCCATTTTTTGATTTAAACAATTGGAAAACGGTAATTGAATCCGGTGAAGATTGGATGATTATTCTTTCGCTTGTTATGATTGAATGCTTGCTTTCAGTTGATAATGCAATTGTTTTAGCAGCACAAACACAAAAGCTTCCAACTAAAAAAGAACAAGAAAAGTCACTTTTTTATGGACTATGGGGTGCATATTTATTTCGTTTCCTTTTAATTGGTGTCGGTACGTATTTAATTAAGTTTTGGTGGATCAAAGTTCTTGGAGCGGCTTATTTGATGTACTTATCAGTAAATCATTTTTGGAAAATGGCTCATCCAGAAAATGAAGAAGTACATGCAAAGAAAAAGAAACGTAAACGCATCTTGCCTCTTTTTTGGTCTGTAGTAGTTTCAATTGAGTTAATGGATATTGTATTTTCAATTGATTCAATTTTAGCTTCCCTTGCAGTTTCTCCCAATCCAGTAATTGTATTAATCGGTGGATTGATTGGAATTTTATGTATGCGGGGAATTGCTGAAATCATTATGAAATTAATGGAAAAAGTGCCAGAACTAGAAGTAATGGCATATGCATTGATTGCAATCATTGCGGTTAAATTATTCTTATCAATTCCGGCAATTGATATTGAAATTCCGGCAAGTTTATTTGGCGGAATCGTTTTAGCAGCAGTGGTGATTACAATTATTGTGCATCAAATTAGAGCAAAAAGGCTAAAAAACTAAATTAGCTTGAATTTTATTATGATTTTCGGTAAAATGAATGGTTGTTAAATGTAATAAGGAAGGGAGGCATCTCAAATGTCACAAAACGTACACATTGGTGTAGCTAACGATCGTCGTCCAGTAAACCACAAGAACATCAAGAAGCGTCGTAAACAACACGAAGCAGTATTGAACTTCTTGAAGGAACGCGATGAAGCTGACAAGTCAAGCAAGTAATTGAGCTTTCGCGGTTTATCCACGTGGAGCTCAAGACGTTAGTGGTTTTCTCGAGGAATCATTAACGGTTATGAGTTTCAATTAATTGAATACAAAGAAGCTCCACATGGTCGCGAAGCGATTATGTGGTGTTTTTTTATTTTTGTGTACGTTAGATAAAGAAATTATGGGTATTTTAGAAGTTAAAGATCTTTCAATGGGATTTGCAGAAAAGCAACTTTATAATGAAGCGTCTTTTAGTTTGAATAAAGAAGATCATATGGGCGTAATCGGACAAAATGGTGCAGGCAAATCAACTTTGATTAAATTAATTACAAAACAAATTTTTCCTGACTCTGGTCAGATTAAATGGAAAAAGAATACAAAAATTGGATATTTAGATCAATATGCGAAGTTAGGTGAAGGACTTACAATTATTGATTTTTTAAAAAGCGCATTTAGTGATTTATATGAAATCGAAGTCGCGTTAAATCAATGTTATGCAACTTATGCTCAAACCATGGATGACAAATTACTTGATAAAGCCGGAAAATATCAAGAACAACTTGAAAGCAAAGACTTTTACAATATTGATACTCGAATCAATCAAGTTATGCAAGGATTAGGAATTGATGCTTTAGGTGAAAAACGTTCAATGGATCAATGTTCTGGTGGGCAACGTTCAAAAATCATTCTCGCAAAATTATTGCTGGAAAAGCCAGATGTATTATTATTAGATGAACCTACAAATTATCTTGATGTTGAACATATTGAATGGTTAATTGACTTTTTAAATGATTTTGATGGTGCTTTTATGGTGATTTCACATGACTATGATTTTTTAGAAAGAATTACTAATACAATCATTGATGTGGCTTGGGGAAAAATTACTAAATATAATGGTAGTTTTAAGGCGGCAATCAAACAAAAAGAACTTAAAAAAGAAGTGCAAAGAAGAGCATTTGAAAAACAACAGCGTCAAATTGAAAAAGATGAAGCATATATTCGAAAAAATAAAGCCGGAAGTCGCTCGGCAATGGCAAAATCAAGAGAAAAACGACTAGCTAAAATGAAACGAATTGATCCACCAAGTGACAATTTACAAGCGCACTTTGATTTTCCATATCAAGAAATTTTATCAGCCAATACTTTAATGGTAAAAAATTTAGTGGTTGGATATGAACAACCTCTACTTGCACCAGTGACATTTTCACTTTCACATGGAGAAAAGATCATTTTAAAAGGATTTAATGGAGTTGGGAAATCAACATTGATCAAATCAATTTTAGGAGAAATCCCAACATTTGACGGGAATGCTCAATTTGCGGATGCAGTTAAAGTTGGTTATTTTAATCAAGATTTGATTTGGGAAGATTCACACTTAACACCATTACAGGTCATTCAAAATCAATATCCTAAACTGGAGCCAAAGACAATTAGACGAAAATTAGCACAAGCAGGAATTAGTGCTGCCAATGCAATGAAATCATTAAATTTACTTAGTGGTGGCGAACAGACTAAAATTAAGTTATGTATATTAGAATTAAGTTCAAGCAACTTTTTGATTTTAGATGAGCCGACAAATCATTTAGATGATGAAACTAAAGTAGCATTAAAAGGTGCATTAATTAATTTCCCAGGAAATGTATTACTAGTAACGCATGAGGCATCTTTTTATCAAGGTTGGATAGATAAAATTTTTGACGTTGAATCTTTACGAAAAAAGCGATAATCATTTGAAATTTATGAAAGCTTTCCGTATATTTAACATAGTAGGAAATAAGTTAAAAAGCAGTAAATGACTTTTTAATGTAAGTGAGGCATATTTATGAAAAAAAAGCGAAATAAAATGTGGTTACAGTGGCTAGTTGCACTGATTTTAGTGGGAGGCACTGTAAGTACATATTTTTATATTCATCATTTAGAAGCAGTTAAATCTGTTAAACTATCAAAACAGAAAAAAATTGATGAAAAGGCGGCTAAAGTTAACCGTAAAATGATGAAAAAACAAGCACAACATATGGAAAGACCTGCTTGGAATAAGCCAAGTGAAACATTACCATATCCTGATATAAGCAAATATAAAAATAAAAAAACATATAATAAAGTATGGATTTATGTGAACTTAAAAACTCAACGGCTTTATGTTAACCAAGGACCATATACACTATATACAATGTATATTTATGCTAATAAAAATTATGAACAAATGGCAGGAGATCAAAGAACGCCACTTGGATTATTTAAAATCCATAAAAAGCGTGGAAGTGATTTTTATGATGCACCTAAGTCATATTATTACCATTCCTGGCTTTCATATGGACCTAAGGGTAACTTTATGATTCAATCAGTTCCAACTACTCAAGATGGAAAAGCAATTAAAAAAGTTACAAATACTCTCGGTAAAAAGTACAAGCACAAACATGTTGCCAAAACATATGGAGCTATTTGGGTGAGTGCACCAGATGCAAAGTGGCTTGCAGAAAATCTGCCAGCTAAAACAATGATTCTTATTCAAGATCAAAAAGATACTAATGATCCATATCAAGTTTTGAAGAAATATTATCAAAATAAAAAAATAGAAAAACAATTTGGAACAGGGGAAAACAAATGAAAATAAGTGTTACGGATTTTATTGATCGAATTGTTGATGGCGATTTTATTAGTAGCGAAATGGAATGTGCAGATCAACATTTAAATTCAGGCTTAAAACAGTTATTGTCGGATTTTCAAACGTCAATTGCACAAAATAAACTTAGTCAACAAATCATGTTGATTACAGGATTAAAAGAAGCTGTTCAAGTTCGCCTTGAAAGTGGAATCATTAATCTTCCATTTGCTAATATTAACCGGGTAGATAATTTTTTTGATGATCCGCAAGCAGTTGTTGAAACCAATGTATATTTAATTACTGAAGCAGAAGACTTAAATCCTTCTAAGTTTCGGATTGACGAGTTGTGTACGACTACTCAGTTAGAGCAAGATCCATTAAAATGTGCACAAAAGTTAATTGAAATGGTCAAAACAAATTTAACTCAAATTAAGGATAACTTAGCAAATAAAAAAGACGAAAAGTAAATATAGAAAGAAGTTTTAAAATGGCACAGCATTTACTAGATATTCAAAAGGGATTTAATTTTCGTGATATCGGAGGATACCAAACAACTGATGGCAAATTAATTAAAACGCACAAGTTAGTTCGTTCAGGCATGCTTAATCAGTTAAATGAACATGATCTTCAATATTTAAATGATTATGGTGTGCGAGTTGATATTGATTTTCGCTCAAAAGAAGAACAAGAAGAGTTTCCTGATAAAGTGCCTACTAAAGCAAAATATATTTCAGATTCAGTTTTTCCTGAAGATGAAACGAACAGTACGCAAAAAAATCAATTGAGAAAAAAAATATTTTTAGAAGATCCTAATGCAGGCTACAATAATATGATTAAATCTTATAAAGACATTGTCTTATCAACGAGTGCACAAAAAGCCTACCGTCACTATTTTGATGAGTTACTTGCAAATACTCAAGATCATGAAGCTGTTTTATTTCACTGTACAGCAGGTAAAGATAGAACAGGAATGGCAGCAGTGTATATTATGAGTATTTTAGGAGTAGATCAAGCTACTATTCGCCAAGATTATTTAGCTTCTAACCAACATTTACTAATTAATCAACAAAATAAACAAGAAATGTATAAAGATTATGGCGAAGTCTTTTTGAAAAATATTGAAGCCTTAACTAAGGTTTGCGATGATTATTTAAATACAGCACTAAAGATCATTAATGATGAATATGGTTCAATTGTGCAATACTTGCAAACCGCATTAAAAGTGACGCCAACTCAACAAAAAGATTTAAAGAAAATTTATCTTGTAGAATAATAGTTTTGCTACAATTAAATGCAAAAGGTGGTATTATTAAATATATAGATTTTATTGAGAAATGGGGAATGACTAGATGTCAAGTGGTCAGGCGATAATCAATTTGATTATTGTAGTGATCGTATTTTACTTTGCGGCATTCTTTGTAGCTGCAGAATTTGCAATTGTTTCTGTTCGCAAAAGTGCAATTGAAAGTGCCCTTGAAGAAGGAACTGGAAACAAGAAAAAACTAAAATTGGCATTGCAAATGGTCACTAATATGAATGAGTATTTGTCAACGACTCAAGTAGGGGTTTCAACGACTGGAATCATTCTTGGGTGGATTGGGGCAGATACTTTATCAAAAATCTTAGCGGACTTGTTTGGTAAATTACCAATCAATCATGCCACGATCGTAGCAGTTAGTGCAGTTTTAGGTGTTGTTATTTTAACTTACTTAGAAGTGGTTTTAACTGAAATTGTACCTAAAAATATCAGTATTGATATGCCAATGAAAGTTATGATGTTCATTGTGCGGCCATTGCACTATTTTCACGTAATCTTTTATCCATTTGTATGGTTACTAAATGTGTCAGCATCAGGAATTGTAAAGATGCTTGGCTTAAAACCGGCAGGCGAAGAAGAAGACGTAATGTCTCAAAACGAAATTTTAAACGTTTCAAAAAATTCAGTTGACAGTGGAGCAATTGATCGTGAAGATTACGTTTATATGGAACGGGCCTTTGAATTTAATGACAAAGTTGCTAAAGACATTATGGTCGATCGTACTAGTCTTGAAGTTGTCGATGTAACGGATACTGTGCGGGATGTAATTAATAAATATTTACAAACTAAGTTTTCACGTTATCCAGTTGTTGCTAACAATGATAAGGATAATATTTTAGGATATGTGTATATTTATGATATGATTCGACAAGCACAAGTTGATGATGCTGTTAAAGTTGCTCGGGTAATGCGGACAGTGATTACTGCACCAGAAATGACCCCAATTCAACAATTATTACAACAAATGATTAAAAAACATGTGCCATTAGTTGTAATTCTTGATGAGTATGGTGGAACCAGTGGAATTGTAACTGATCGTGATATTTATGAAGAGTTATTTGGAACAGTTAAAGACGAAGCTGATGATGTTTCTTCAGATGATATCATTTCAAATGATGATGGTACTTATACTGTTTCTGGGAAAACAACGCTATATGATTTTGAGCGGTTTTTCCGCTTCAAAGATAAAGAATTTCAAGAATCTGATAGCGTAACTTTGGCAGGATATTTGTTAGAAAATTACAAGGTCAAGTTAGGAACAAAGATTCACATTGGCAATGTTGAAATTGAAATTACTGATTTTAAACGAAACTATATTGATTGGATGAAGGTAACCCCATTAAAGGAAACAAAAGTTAATCAAAATGGGATTGCAGATCAACCATCTGCTCAATAAAAGATAGTTTAATACGTAAGAGAACAAGAGGTTGAGGTTATTTCCCAACCTCTTACTTTATATTTAAAATAAATTTAAGGAGGATAAATGATGGCTGAAAAACGAATGCTTGAATTACAAGGTGCAGTGAATTTAAGAGAGTTAGGTGGTTATGAAACTATTCATGGTCAAAAAGTAAAGTATCACAAAATTCTACGCTCGGGTAATATGGCAGAATTAACAGATGAATCCATTGAATATTTAAAAGAATATGGATTAAAAATTGATGTTGATTTGCGTTCATCATCTGAAACCGAGTATTATCCAGATAAATATCCAGCTAATGCAGCCTATGTAAACTTACCTGTTTATCCGTTTAGTACAACATTATTTAAAAATTTAGGAATGGTTAACTACATGAAAATGAATTTAGATGATGGAGATTATGCTGATCAAAGTTATGTTCAAATGTTAGTAGATAAACATGCTTTAGGCGCATTTAAAAAAATGTTCCAGTTACTTTTAGCAAATGAAACTGAAGGGCATAGTTTAGTTTTTCACTGTTCTGCTGGTAAAGATCGAACTGGCGTTGCGGCTTTTTTGATTTTAACGGCATTACAAGTTAAACCTGAACAGATTTTAAATGATTATTTATTAACGAATTTATATTTTGAAGGTGCTTCAGCTAAAGATATCAATGATTTAGTAACACATGATAAACGAAATGAATTAGCAGATCGGTTAAATGCAAATTTAGCTGTAAGTGCAGATAATTTTGCGATTTTATCAAAAACAATTCAAACGGTCACTTCATCAACTGAAGCGTATTTTGAAAAATACCTAGATTTAGGATCAGCACAGTTAGAAAAGTTACGTGCAATCTATTTAGTGTAAATTCGATATCACATGCTATTTGTTTAATATTAAAAGCTTAATCACGAATATTGTTCGTTATAATTGTTTTTTGTGAATAAATACTTGAAATTTATACGGATTTTGTGTAAGCTATATAGCATCAATATTTTAATTAAGGAGAGCAAAAAGATGTCAAACTGGGATACAAAATTTTCTAAAAAAGGTTTTACATTTGATGACGTGTTATTAATTCCGGCAGAAAGCCATGTTTTACCTAATGAAGTTGACTTAAGTGTTGATTTAGCTGATAATTTGCATTTAAATATTCCAATCATTAGTGCTGGGATGGATACAGTGACAGAATCACGAATGGCAATTGCAATGGCACGTGAAGGTGGCTTAGGTGTTATTCACAAAAACATGACAATTAAACGCCAAGCAGAAGAAGTCCGCAAAGTGAAGCGCTCTGAAAATGGAATCATTAATGATCCATATTATTTAACAAAAGATAATACTGTTGCTGAAGCAGAAGAATTAATGCAGTTAAATAATATTAGTTCTGTTCCAGTTGTAGATAACCAAGAAAATCGTAAATTAAGTGGAATTATTACTAATCGGGATATTCGCTTTATTAAGGATCATTCACAAAAATTAGATGATGTAATGATCAAAGAAGATTTGGTTACTGCTAAAAAAGGGACAACTTTAGACAAAGCTCGCAGCATCCTTAAAGAAAATAAAATTGAAAAGCTTCCATTAGTTGATGGACAAGGAAGTTTATCCGGATTGATTACTTTACGTGACTTAGAACGAGTAGTTGAATTTCCAAATGCCGCTAAAGATGACCAAGGTCGTTTACTTGTTGCTGCTGCAGTGGGAGTTACTAGCGATACTTTTGAACGGGCAACTGCATTATTAGATGCGGGTGCAGATGCTTTAGTAATTGACACTGCCCATGGTCATTCGGCAGGTGTATTACGTAAAATCAAGGAAATTCGGGAACATTTCCCAAATGCTACCTTAATTGCAGGTAATGTTGCAACAGCCGAAGCTACACGTGCATTATATGATGCCGGAGTTGACGTGGTTAAAGTCGGAATTGGACCTGGTTCAATTTGTACAACTCGAATTGTTGCAGGTGTAGGTGTGCCTCAATTAACTGCAGTTTATGATGCAGCCGGTGTTGCACGTGAATATGGCAAGACAATCATTGCTGATGGAGGAATCAAGTACTCAGGTGACATTGTAAAGGCAATTGCAGCAGGTGGAAATGCAGTTATGCTTGGTTCAATGCTTGCAGGAACAGAAGAAGCTCCTGGTGAAACCGTTTTTTATCAAGGACGTCGCTTTAAATCATACCGTGGAATGGGTAGTTTAGGAGCAATGGATTCAACTCATGGTTCATCTGACCGCTATTTCCAAAGTGGTGTAAATGAAGCTAATAAGCTTGTTCCAGAAGGAATTGAAGGCCAAGTTGCTTATAAAGGACCTGTTTCAGGTGTCCTTTATCAAATGGATGGTGGCTTACGTGCCGGAATGGGCTATTGCGGAGCTGCTAATTTGAAAGATTTACGTGAAGATGCTCAATTTGTACAAATTACAGGTGCTGGTTTACGCGAATCTCATCCACACGATGTTCAAATTACTAAAGAAGCTCCAAACTATTCTCGCGATTAATAAATTAAATAGTTGAAGTAAAAAACCTTCACAGTCGAATTTGACGGTGAAGGTTTATTTTTTTTGATGAAATTCATATTGTTAAATGATATACTTTTATATTAGAAACTGAATGAAGTTTCATTTCGACATATTAAAGATGTCAAAAACAATTAAAATAATTATCAAAATAAAGAGTGTCAGAGAGCATTCATTTTGAGTTTCAAAATTGGCAAATAGTATATAAGTAGGCCCAAACTGGATTCAAATGGATGCAGTTTGGGCTTTTTATTGTGTAAGAGGTGGAATTGTGAAGGCGAAAAAAACTTACCCAGTAGAACAAATTGAAATGAAAAACCGGCATATGTCATTTTGGGATATGTTTGCGACATGGGTTGGAGCTAATGCGAATAACGGAACGTGGTATATTGGTGGTGTGATTGCAGCTTGTGGATTAATTTTAGCAACTAAAGTGTTAGTTACATCTTCAGTTTTTTCGTATTTACTCTTATCTTTAGTTGGTTTTATGGGTTATGCGACTGGAATTAGTACGATGGCATTAACCCGAAGCTCATTTGGAGTGCGTGGAAGTTATATTCCCTCATTGATTAATATGATTCAATTTATTGGCTGGACTGCTGTAAATACATTTATTGCTGCAACTTCATTAAGCATTATTTTCCATGATTTATTTGGTTGGAAAATTTATGATGCAACTAATAATACTGGCTGGTTAGGTGTAGTTGTAGGAATTTTAGTAATGAGTATTTTGCACTTGATAAGCGTTTCAATGGGAGAACGTTCAGTGCAATTAATTGAAAGAGTTGGAATTATTTTTGTAATTGGTTTTGTAATTTGGGAGTCAATTGTCGTTTTCAAAACAGTTTCATTTGATCAATTAGTTAAGTGGGTAGTACCTAAAGCAGAAAGGCTAAGTGCAGGAAATGCAATGGATATTTTAGCAGCTTTTAACTTAGCGTGGGTAACTGCGGGGGCTGATTTTACTCGCTTTACTTCCAAGAAAAAAACGGCTACGCATGCACCGTTTTGGGGAGCATTGATTGGAGTTCTTTGGTTTGCTTTGATTGGGGTAGTTTCAACAATTAGTATTGCAATTACTTCAGGAAGTTTTGACCCTAATAATTCTGATCCAAGTACGATTGCCAATAAGTTAGGTTTAGGGGTAATTGCAATGATTGTGATTGTTTTAACAAGTACAACAGCAAATGCAGCTAATTTGATGGCAGCTGCTTCAGCAGTTAATAATATTTTTCATAAAGTTAAATTAAAACCAGCTCTTTGGATAGTAACGATTTTAGCAACGATTGTAACCTTTATTCCATTGCTTGTAGGAAGTTTCTTAGATACTTTTGAAGCATTTTTAAATTATATCGGAATGATTTTAGGACCAATGATTAGTATTATGATAACGGACTTTTACTTACTACATCATCGCAAATATGATGTGCCTCAACTGACTGTTTCACGTGGAAAATACTGGTATCAAGGTGGTTTTAATATCACTGCATTTATAATTTGGATCATGGCAATTATTGTTTACAATTTATTATCTAAAGTTGAATTTATTGCAAATTATACGGGTGCCACCTTTATTGTAATGCTGCTTACGGCAATTGTTTACTATGGTGTTCAAAAGATGATTTTAAAGGAGAAATAAAATGTTACTAAAAGAAGTTAAATTACCTAATCAAGATCAATTAACTGACATTCGCATTCAAGATGGTAAATTTCTTGAAATTAAATCAAACTTAATTCCTTATGAAAATGAAAAAGTGATTGCTGGAAATGGAAACTTAGTGTTACCACCATATATTGATTCACATGTCCATTTAGATGCGACTCAAACAGCGGGACAACCTCAATGGAATGAAAGTGGAACTTTGTTTGAAGGAATTAATATTTGGGCAGAACGTAAAAAAGATTTATCAATTGCAGATGTTAAATCACGTGCCAAGATTGCATTAAGAAAACAAGTTTCAAACGGAATTCAGTTTGTACGCAGTCACGTTGATGTAACTGATCCTAATTTAACTGCTTTAAAGGCATTGTTAGAAGTTAAAGAAGAAATGCAAGATGTTGTTGAACTTCAGTTAGTCGCATTTCCTCAAGAAGGTGTTTTGTCATTTCCACATGGTAAAGAATTAATGCAAGAAGCAGTTAAAATGGGAGTAGATGTAATTGGAGGAATTCCTCACTATGAGTTTACACGTGAATATGGGGTTGAATCATTAAAATTTATCGTTGATTTAGCTGAGAAAAATGATCTTTTGGTAGATGTTCATTGTGATGAAATTGACGATCCCCAAGCACGCGGCTTAGAAACATTGGCTACCTTAGCTTACGAAACGGGAATGGGAAGCCAAATTACAGCTAGTCACACAACTGCAATGGGATCATATAATGATGCTTATTGCTTTAAGTTATTTAAACTGTTAAAAATGGCTCATTTGAATTTTGTAGCTAATCCGTTGGTTAACACTCATTTAGGTGGTAGATTTGATACTTATCCTAAGCGCAGAGGAATGACTCGTGTTAAAGAATTACGCGATGCAGGCATTAACGTTTCATTTGGTGAAGATGATTTGAAAGATCCATGGTATCCGATGGGAAATGGTAACATGCTAGATTCAGTTTACATGGGACTAGTTGTAGGACATATAATGGGATATCAAGACATTGTAAATTCATATCAATTTGTAACAACCAATGCAGCTAAAACCCTCAATGTAACCGATCATTATGGAATTGAAGAAGGAAAGGTTGCAAACTGCATTATTTTAAATGGAAATAATTTCTATGATGTTTTAAATGAACATCGCGAAGTTTTATATTCTATTCGGAATGGGAAAGTCATTGTAGAAACAGTTCCTAAAAAAATAACTCTTAATTTTTAAAATTTACTTGTCTTAGAGTATACTCTAGGTTGTATGGTTAAGGTAAATAACTGAGTGGAAGCGATTAAGTGCAATTCAATGCTAAAAAGATACTGGGATGCATTTACGTGATATTAAACATTATGTTGACTTATGTGCAGAAGGGATGCAAATAGTTCCTGAACGGTTAGAGCTAATGCAGCAACAATGCCTTGAAGTCGAAAAGCAAATTGAAGATCTTCAAGAAAGTCTCGCCCTAATTGATGAAAAGGGTCATTATTACAATGAAGCAATGGCACATAATACAACTGCAATTTATAGTAAAGAATGGCAAAAATGGATTGAACGAATGTTAGATCAGCTGAAAGAAGATGCATAATATGGATAACTCTTAATCAATTGAATCTTTATTTGGAAAAGAAGAATTAATAGAAAATAATCCAATTCTGTAGATGCTTTTTTGTTTGCGCTAACTTCTAAAAGATAATATGGTAAAGTTCAGTACACACTTCCATTATTTGATAAATTCATTGAATGTACTCAAGATTCAAATTCAGAATTTTACTGGGAAATTTAAAAGCAAAAAGTGACACAATTCAAAATCAAATGAATTGTGCCACTTTTTTTAAATAAAATGATGTTTCTTCATATAAATAAACAGCCAAATCATAAAGGCAATGTTTAAAACAATGATAATTAACCATGCCCAGTGATTATTCATCAATGGAAGATTGACATTCATCCCAAAAAATCCAGTGATAATGGTTGGAATTGTAAGTAATAATGACCAAACCGTTAAGAATTTCATGGTATCGTTCAAGTTATTATTCAAAATATTATTTGATGTTTTTGAAAGCATTCCGGTAACTTCATTTGAAATTTTTACCATCTGAGATGATTGGTTAGATTCAATTAAAATATCATCGAGTCTTTCCATTGCAGCTGGAGTAAATTTCTTTGCTAAAGGAGTTTTATCTAATTCTTGAAGCATCATTAAATTAGTACTGATACTTGTAGAAAGATATACTAAACTTTTTTCAATTTGAGCAAGCTCACGTAAATCACGATTGGCAATTTCACTATTTAATGCACGATCTAGCTGATTTCTTTCAGTATTAATTTGCGTTAGTGCCCGTTGAAAATATTGCGTTGAATGAAATAAAAACAACATAACAAACTCAGTAATATCTTTTACATTTTTTAACCGGTTATGCATATCAGAATTTTCAAACTGATCAAAAACATAATTAGTTTTATTAGTATGAAAAGAAAATACGGTTGATTCATGAATCAAAAAAACAATCGGACGCGTAGTGAAATGATTGATCTCGACATTAGGCCATAACGGAACATCATAAACTAGCAAGTGACTGTCGGTATGCTCATCATAATCATAGTGCGGACGTTCATTTAAGTCGGAAATATATGATGTGATTTCAGGCGTTAAGTTAAATGATTTTTTTAACTCACGAATATCAGCCTCATCAATATCAACCACATCAAGCCATCTAAAGTCTGTTTGTGTTAATTCTGGTAAGTCTTCGTGTCGAATCAATGTCTTCACCTCTGCTTCGTTGTTAAATATCTTTACTATTGTATCAAAAAAACGAAACAGAATGAAGAAGCATTATTTTTCCTTACTAATTTTTCCATCAATGATGTTATAAATCGAGTCGGCATGTTTTTTTAAACGCAAATCATGTGTTACAACAATGACAGCTTTATTTTGTGTATGAGCTAAGTTTTCAAGTAAACTACCAACTTCATCAACGTGAGCAGAGTCAAGTGCTGCAGTTGGTTCATCAGCTAAGATGATTTCAGGTTTAGGATATAAAGCGCGTGCAATGGCAACACGTTGACTTTGGCCACCTGATAATTGATCAGGATATTTATTAATTAAATTCGCAACTCCTAATTTTTTAAGTAACTCATCAAGCTCTTCTTTTGACATGTTGCCATTCTTTTTAACTTTATCAACTAGTTCAAATTGTTCTTTAACAGTTAAATAAGGAACTAAATTATAAGCTTGTAAGACAAACCCTAATTGATTCAAACGCAATTTTTCACGTTCTTTATTGCTTAATTGATGCACGTCTTTATCATTAATTGAAACTGTGCCACTTGTAGGACTTTGTAAACTACCAGCAATAGTCAAAAATGTACTTTTCCCTGATCCAGAAGGGCCTAAAATTAAAACTAATTTACCTTTATTTGCTTCAAAATTAACATCTGTAAGTGCATTGACTTTAGCAGTTCCTGAACCAAAAACTTTACTTACATTTTTTAATGAAAGTGTTGTCATATAAAAACTCCTCTCTATCCGATGACTTGAATAGGATCGATCTTCAAGATAGTCCAAATTGGTAAAATTGATCCTAGGATTGAAGTTACCGTTAATCCTAATCCAACTGCAGTTAACATTGGAATGTTAAATGTCATTGGGACACTTGCTGGAATAAAGATACTAGTTAACCATGTAAGAAGTGCACTAATTAAAATACCGCTAATTACTAAAATTAATGATTGTGAAATTGTATTTAAAGCCAATGTTTTAGCTGGAATTCCTTGTGCACGTAAAACAGCATAATTTGGTAATTTTTGGTTAGTAATAATATAAAGGAAGATTGCAATTACAATTAATGAAATTATCATTAAAAAGCCAATCATAAATTCAAATGTAGTATTTTGAGCAGTATATCCAGGCAAGTTTTCAATAAAATCACTAGTTGAATATGCTTTTAACTCTGAATTTTTGACTTTATAGTGATGATTTTTCGTAACTAATGCACTCCCAATAAAGTTAGGATTTAAATTACTAATCTCATTCCATCCAGATAAGTTTCCGTAAACAATTGGTGAGATATTGATTTTAGCATTATTAGTAAAACCAACGATTTCATATTTTTGTAAAATTGAATTTAACTGAATTTTTTGACCAAGGTGATAGCCATCATTTTTAAAGGATGAATCAACAACAACTTGATGGTCATTTTTGGGCATATGTCCTTTAGTTAACTTCATGTTTTTGTAGATAAATTGACTTGGTTTAATTCCAATATAAGTAGCGGTCACATTTTCGCTTCCTTTATGTTTAACTACGACATTAGCTTGACCAATTAAAGCATCATTTTTGCCTTGCTTTAAATCATTGGCCTGTTGTTTAGTAATAAAAGATTGCCGCATACTAACATTAGAATCTTTATTTAAAATGATTTGATTAACATTCCAAGTATCAATTGCCGCAGTATTTTGACTTGAAAGTCCTTGAGCTAAACTAGTTAAAATAAAAATTAAGTAACTAATTAAAACAACCATGGAAATTACAAGTCCATATCTAAGTTTTTCGTGTTTAATTTCTTTAAGTGCTAAAAACATAATTATCCCTTCTTAATTAGATTAAGTGCTTCTGCGAAACGCTTTAAGTATAATTCCTGGTTTTTCTCATCAAGGAAAATCAACCGCAAAGTTTCATGACTAAGCGTAAAGATCATCCAAGTTTTAGCCGTCATACTAGAAGTTGAGGTTTGAATTGGTGACGGAACTAAAGTTTCATTTGTTTTGAAATGCATTTTAAATAGTTCAAAATAGTGACTTCGGTGCGTTTTAGAGACAAATTGTTGCATTTTTTCAATTAAAAATTGTGGGTCATGATAATTTGCAGTAGATAAATCATCATGAACTGCATCTAATGCAATTTGAAAAAGATATTGATAAGCATCATTTAAATCTTCAAAGTATTTGTAAAATGCTCCGCGTGCAATGTGTGCTTCATTAACAATACGAGCAACTTGGGCATTACTTAAAGGATAGCGTGAAAATTCGTTAAGTAAGGCAGTTTGGATTCGTTCTTGTTTATCAGCACTTAAATTTATAAAAGTTTGTGTTGGCATTATGTTCCTCCTTTCTGTGACACCGTGTCACTTTTATTATGATTTTATGATTAAAGTGACACGGTGTCAACAAAATTGACCTGTTTTTTACACTGATTAAATGATATGATGGACATATAAAAGTACAATATAAAGGATAGAAAATGAAAAAAGAAACGAAGCGAAAAATTTTACTATATAGTTTAGTAACCATCGGAATTATTTTTGCAGCGGGCATTCTTTGTTTGATTATTCGAGATTATTTACCACAAATCAAGCAACTTTTTAATCCTCGAGCTGATCGAATGTATTTAAAACAAGCATTTAGACATCATGGATTAAAAGATGCGTGTTTATTGATTATTTTGACAGCTGTTTTAACAGCAATTCCAGGAGCACCGGTGGCAGTTGTATGTATTTTTAATGGGGTATTATATGGTCCTTGGGCTGGAATTTTAATGAATTTATGTGGGTATATCGTTGGTAATTTAACTGTAGTTTACTTATTAGCTCATTTTAATTTCATTAAGAAGTCACGTAACTTTAAAAAGCAAATGGAATCTTTTAAACGCTTTAAAAATCCAGCATTAGCAATCATTTTAGGATATGCAATTCCATTTATTCCATCAAGTTTTACTAGTTATATGGCAGTAAAACTAAAAATGAATACAGGAAAATTAATTGGATGTATTGCAATTGGAACCTTACCAACATCACTTTTATATGCATTTGGTGGGGATGCAGTTTTCAAGGGAAATACTTTAAGAGTGATTATCACAATTGTATTAATCATCTTGATTTTTGTAGGATTGATCAAAATTTATCACAAATTTGCTCAAAAGAAGCATTCAAAAGAAGCTGAAATGTAACAACCAAATTACAAACTAACCAAAATGAACGTGAAAAAAAGTCTAATTACATTTTTTTCACGTTTTTTTTTGATTATTTAAAAAAATTTCCAGTAAAAAGATGCCTATTTTTGGGGGAAAGTGTGAAATTTTGTCATAATTAAGGCAATTGAGCTTATTTAGAGCATCATAGGGCTAATTAAATGTATATAAAATTTATTTTCTAAAGTTTATTACCAAAAATTACAAACAAAAAATAATTATTACAAAAACAGCGCAAATAGTAATTATCTTGCTATTTGTTTGTTACAAAAATTCCTTATACTGTATACTGTTGTTTCGATTAGGAAACAAGTTGTTAGTAAGAATAGATAAGAATTAATTTTATAGGAGTGAATTTTATTTATGAGAATCAAAAAGTTTTTATTGACAGTTGCAACAGCGTTAGGTGTTACTACAGTTGGTGCTGCAGCAGTAAACGCCGATACAGTGACAGTAAAAAGTGGAGATACTCTATCAAAAATCGCAAATGATTACAATACAACAGTTTCAGCAATCCAAAATTTAAATAGCATTGCTAACCCAAACATGATTTATGTGGGTGAACAATTGAAAGTAAATGAAGAAAATAATGGTGCACAACAAGTTGCTACAACTGTAAATACAGCAAATACTCAAGCTGCACAAACAACTCAACAAGCACAACCTGCTACGCAAGCAGTGCAAGCATCAAATAATACAAGTGCTTCAACAACACAAAATGCTCAACCAGCAACAACTTCAACAAACACTGCTTCAACAACTAACTACACAAGCAATGTTTCAGGGAGTGAAGCTGCTGCTAAAGCATGGATTGCCCAACGTGAATCAGGTAACAACTACAACGCTCGTAATGGTCAATATGTTGGTAAGTATCAATTAAGTGCATCATACTTAAATGGTGACTATTCAGAAGCAAACCAAGAAAAAGTTGCTGATAATTATGTTCAACAACGTTATGGTTCATGGGCAAATGCTCAAGCTCACTGGGAAGCAAATGGTTGGTACTAAAATAAACTAAATTCCCATATCTTAATTTAATATATCCAAAATTAGATCCTTCTTAAACCCAAAGACCGCAATTATTTGTGGTCTTTTTTTAGTGCTTTTTTCACACCTTGTAGTAAAAAAAGATGGAATTCATTGGCGATGTAAGATACTATTAAAAGGTAGAGGGAATTAGGTGGTGTCGACAAATGAAACTTTCAATTATATTAGTAATTTTATTATTGATCTTAGTTGGGTTTTTAATGATTTACAATTCGTTTGGAATGCGCGATCGTGACGCCATTGTATCCAGAATTATTATTACAATTCTAGGAATCTTCAGTATCGGCGCTGGAATTTATTTGTTTATCGAATATTTGATAACAGGCTAGCGTGAATTAAATAGAATGGAGAATGATTATGTCAAATGAACCAAGTCCAGTAAAAGCATACATTGCATGTAGCTGGTTTACCCCAGAACAACGTGAACAGTTAGAAGCAGGATTAGAGGCAATTGAACAAAATCCAACTGTTTCACGTCAATTTTCACATTTCCCATTGGATCATCAATATAAGGGATTAGATGTGAATGAACATCCTGAATTAACGTATGATGTTGAATGGCAAAATCGGACTTATGTTTCTGATGTTGAAGGAATGATGGGTGCAGATATTGGAATTATGTTATATAATCCTGCTCAAATTGATGATGGTGTTGCTTATGAAATGGGCTATTTACGTGCTTTAGGCAAACAAGCTGTAATGGTCATTCCAGATGATGCCAATGAACCATTGAATTTAATGGTGGCAATTGGTGTTACGCGAATTATTCGAATGCAAGACTTGGCATCATTTGATTTCCGCCATGTAACAAGCGGAACTTATGAAGGTGAAGTATACTAAAAGTTTAAATAAGTAATTTTTTGACATTTTAGGTATACTGATAGAGTAAAAGAGGTGTTAGAAATGGCAGAAAAAGAATTTACTTTAGATGAACTTAAAAAATATGATGGTAAAAATGGGCATAAGGCCTACGTTGCTGTTGAAGGAAAAGTATATGATGTAACTGATGTAAAGGCTTGGGCTGGTGGCGAACACCATGGAAATGTAGCTGGAACTGACGTAACTGATGCATTATTAAATAAATCACCACATGGTTCCAAAGTTTTAGATAAGTTAACTCAAGTTGGCAAATTAGTTAAATAAGATATAAAAAGATTGTGATTGATTATATCGCAATCTTTTTTTGAAATTACATAAAAAACTTGTTCATCATTGATGAATATTTTAATGATTTCAAGTGAAGATGCGGATACTTATTACATGACAAAAGTAGTTTTTGATAAAGCTACAGGAGCAAATGATAAGGAGTTGTTCAACTCACATTGAAACATATTGAAAAGAATCATATGTTACTCAAGAAAGCGAAAAATTGATAACATTTTTCAACAATAAACTTTAATATTGACAGACATGCTCAAAATAAAGAAGTTGTGACAAAACACTAGAAACGGGTATGCTGTAAGGAAAAATCCGAACGAATCACGCAGTAAAGATTCGGAGATTTTTGAACTTATAGGCATGCCCGTTTGTTTTGGAGCACGATTATGCGGATATAGAAAAAGAGGCTGGACTTACGTCACAGCCTCTTTTTAAGAATAAAAAAGGAATTGCAACTTGCAATTCCTTTAACTTATTATTTTTTATCTTAGTACCAGCCGTTTGCCAACCAGAATGCTTGAGCATTTGACCATGAACCATAACGTTGTTGAACGTAAGCGTCAGCAACACGTTCTTGGTTAGCTGGTGAGTAGTCACCGTTTAAATATGAAGCACTTAATTGGTATTTACCAACATATTGACCATTACGAGCGTTGTAGTTGTTGCTTGATTCGCGTTGTGCGATCCATGCTTTAGCTTCTGCATCGCTACCTGAAACGTTGCTTGTGTAGTTGCTTGAAGAAGCTGTTTGTGTGTTTGAAGCACTTTGTGATTGTGTGTTTTGTGTTGAAGCTTCTTGTGTTTGTGTATTTTGTGTTGAAGCTTCTTGTGTTTGTGTATTTTGTGTTGAAGCTTCTTGTGTTTGTGTATTTTGTGTAGCTGTTGTAGCAGCTGGTGTAGTTGTTTGTGAAGTTGTAGCAGCTTGAGCTTCGTTGTTTTCGTTAACTTTTAATTGTTCACCAACAAAAATCAAGTCTGGGTTGTCAAGGTTGTTAAGTTGTTGGATTGTGTTTACTGTTGTATTGTACTTTTGAGCAATTTCAGAAACAGTGTCACCTGACTTAACTGTGATTGTATCAGCATTTGCAACTGCAGTAGCACCTGCAACTGTACCTGTTAATGCGGCAGCTGAAACTAAAACCTTTTTCATCTTCATAAATAAGTTCACTCCTAAATAATTTCTCTTGTGTATTTTTACTATCTACTTTACATTCAAAACCGATGTCCTATCGATTTAACAGTTATATAGTATATAGCCAAAATATAACAACGCTGTAGCACTATTGTTACTAATTGTTACAAAATAGTGGATGTTTGTAATAAAATAGCAAAAATGATTGGTATATCAACTTTTTATTTTTTTATAAAAAAGTGCATTTTTTTTGAAAAAAGTGCAAAATCGTGCGAATTAATTTTGAATTTCGCAGTTTTTTATCGCCGAATGTGACAAAAAACTGTTATAATTTACAAAAATGACAACAGAAAATTACGGGAGGAAATTGCGATGTCAAAAATTTTATTATTGAATGCGGGAAGTTCATCAGTTAAATGGAAAGTTTTTACTTTAGCGGATGAAAAAGTTATTGCAGAAGGCGAAGTAGAGCGGATTAACACACCTAAAGCAATGATTACAATTAAATATAATGGAGAAAAATTACAGTCAAATGAACCTGATTTAGGTTATGAATCAGCTGTAAGATTGATCTTGAAAAAGATCCAAGAATTAAAAATTGCTTCATTGAATGAAATCTCAACTGTTGGTCATCGAGTAGTTGCGGGGGGGCGAAAATTTACAAAGGCAACAAAGATTACTCCTGAAGTATTAGCTGAAATTAAAGCATTAAAAGACTTTGCTCCATTACATAATCCAAATGAAGCGCGTTATATTGAATTGATGCAAAAGATTTTACCAAATGTTGCGCAGTATGTAGTTTTTGATAGTGTCTTCTTTACAGATATGCCAGAAATGAACGCAATCTATAGTTTGCCATATGAACTTACAGAAAAATATGGCCTTCGCCGTTATGGTGAACATGGAATTAGTCATGGATACTTAAGTCAACGTGCTGCTGAGATTTTAGATCGTCCATTAGATGAATTAAAATTAATTACGCTTCATTTAGGAAGTGGTGCTTCAGTAGCTGCAATTAAGGAAGGAAAAGCTTTTGACAGTTCAATGGGATTCACTCCGCTTCCAGGAGTAACAATGGGAACTCGCAGTGGGGATGTTGATCCTGCGATTATTCCGTTTTTAATGGAAAAAGAACGAAAAACAGTTGAAGATGTAATGAACCTATTAAATGATAAATCAGGAATTTTAGGGATTTCAGGTTTTAGTTCAGATATGCGAGACATTGAAGCGAAGTGGGTTCAAAATGATGAACGTGCAAGCTTAGCACGCGAAATTTTTATTAATCGGGTTGTTAAGTATGTTGGCGGATACTTTACAGAACTTAATGGAATTGATGCAATTGTAGTTGCAGGCGGAATTGGCGAACACCAAATTGATTTACGTTATGATTTGTTGCACAAACTTGAATGCTTAGGAATTGAAGTTGATGAACAAAAGAATCAAATTAATAAAGAAGGTATTATTTCACCAAATGGTTCTAAGATTAAGACATTGATGATTCCTACTAATGAAGAATTAGCAATGGTACGTCAAATTAAAAGTGTGCTGTAATAAAGTTAAGGAAAACAGTTAAATAATTCATCAAAAAGGTTGCAACTTTATGTTGAAACCTTTTTTCGTGATAAAATAAGAACAAATGTTTGAAGGGAATCAGGATAAAATTTTTACAAGTTAAAGGAGGATCAGGATGAAATTTTTACATACTGCCGATTGGCATATTGGAAAAAAATTGCACGATTTTTCATTGATAGCAGAACAAAAAGATGCTTTTGAACAGTTAGAAACCATTGCGGTACAAGAAAAGGTTGATGCGATTGTAATTGCAGGGGATTTATATGATCGAACTGTTCCAAGTGAAGAAGCAGTTAAATTACTTGGTCAAATGACAACCAATTTAAATTTGAAACATCATTTGCCAATTTATGCAATCAATGGAAATCATGATTCTGCAGTACGGTTAAATATTGGTGCAAAGTGGTTTAAATATAATAACTTCATTATTAATACGCAATTAAAAGATGCTTTTGAGCCAATTGAAAATAAAGATACTCAATTTTTCTTGTTGCCATACTTTGAATTAGCACTTGCACGTGATTACTTTAAAGATCCATCCATTCATACAATGACGGACGCATTAAAATTGATTGTCAAGCAGATGATGGTTAATTTTGATGCAAATAAACAGCATGTGTTAGTGGCTCATTTTTTTGCGGCTGGAAGTACACATCGGGATTCAGAAACGCAAGTAGAAGTTGGTGGTTTAGATCCAGTTCCGCTCGATTTACTTGCACCATTTGATTATGTGGCATTAGGACACTTGCATAATAAAAATGCAATTCACCATGAACATATTAAATATAGTGGTTCACTAACAAAATTTTCTGTAAGTGAAGCCCATGATGAAAAAGGTTTTTGGATTGTAGATACTGATAAACCAAGTGATCAAATGGCCCAATGGTATCCAGTTACTCCTAAAAATGACATTGTAATTTTAGAAGATTGCTTTGAAAATTTAATTGATCCGCAAAATTATCATCAAGTTAGTGATGATGATTTTGTAGCAGTTGAATTAACGGATCAAGAAATTATACCTAATGTAATGAATCGCTTGCGAGAGTATTATCCTAAAATTATTAGCTTTAAGCGTAAAAATGGACGGCAAAAAACTCAACAAGAACATCAAGTTCAAATTCGCAAATTAGCACCACTTGATTTAATGAAAAAATTTTTCCATGACGCAACGGGGAATTCTTTATCAGATGAACAATTAGAATTCGCCCAAAAAACGTTAACTGAAATTGAAAAGAACGGAGAATTATGATGAGACCATTAAAATTAACGCTTCAAAATTTTGGACCTTATAAAAATCAAACAGTCGATTTCGAACAGTTTAACAATGTTCCTTTGTTTTTAATTAGTGGGAAAACCGGAAGTGGCAAGACTACGATTTTTGATGGTTTGTGCTTTGCACTTTTTGGTGAAACTTCTGGCCATGAACGTAGTGCTAGTCAAATGCGCTCCTTGTTCGCGGTGGGAAGTGATAAAACGAGTGTTACGTTGGAATTTGTACATCAAGGTAAAAAATATAAAATTAAGCGTGAACCAGCTTACACATATACTAATAAAAAAGGTGGTCAATCTACTCACCAAGCTAAAAATCAACTTGAGTATCATGATATAGATGGGAGCTTACAAGTTTTAAGTCGTAAAAAAGACATTGATAACTTTATTGAAGAATTACTTCATTTAAATGCACAACAATTTACTCAAATTGTGCTATTACCACAACAGCAATTTCGTAAATTTTTATCTGCTGATAGTGCTGAAAAAGAAAAAGTTTTACGACAAGTTTTTGGAACTGAAATTTTTGAAAAATGGACAGAAAAAATTAAAACAAGTACACGGAATTTACAAGCGGAAAATCAAGAAATTAAGTCCAATTTAGCAACATTGATGCAAACTTTTACTTTTGATGAAGTCCAGCCTGAATTTAAATCTCCCGCTGATTGGATTGAAAGTGCTACTCAAGTAATCGCTAAAGTTCAAAATGAATTTAATGAAACGATGCAAAAATTAAATGTTCAAACTCAAACAGCTGAATATTTGCAAAAAAAGCGTGAAAGTGAAAAGCATTTAACCGAAGCATTAGACCAACTGGAGAAACTTAAAATTCAAAATGAAGTTTTGAATGCTCAAAAGACTCAAATGGATCAGCAAAGAATGCAAATTGAAAAGTTAGAATGGGCTCAAAGACATGTCGTTTTAGCTGATAATGTTGAGCAAAACACCCAACAATTAACTGTTCAAAACAAACAGTTAATGCAAAACAAAGCAAGTTTGCAAACTTTACAAAAAACAAAGGATGAAAACCAGAAAAAGGTAACCGAGCTTGAAAATCAGTCCGAAGAAATTGAAACTTTGACGCAAAAATTACAAAACTATCAAGCTAAACTTCCTTTGTATGTTCAAGTTGCACATTTACAACAAAAATTACAAACAGAAATAAAGGCAAATCAAGCTAGAAACTCAAAAATTCAAACTCAAAAATCAACATTACAGGATAAGGAAAAAAGATTAGTACAAATTAAGCAACAAGTTGAACAAATCGTTATTCCAAATGATGATCACCTTGTGCAACAAAGTGATTCGATTCAAAAAATGCAAACGCAAGTGAATGAATTAATAGAAAAACAGCAACAATTAATGAAATTTGCTAAGCAACAAACTGAGCAGCAAAAAATTGTAGCTCAACAAACTGAAAAATTTAAAGAAATCGAACAAATTTTTACACTCAATCAATTAGAGTACTATGCAAGTAAACTAGAAGATGGAAAACCATGTCCATTGTGTGGTTCAACGGTGCATCCCAAAGTAATTGAAAAAAGCACACGTGTGGTAACTGAAGAGCAAGTCCAAGCAGCACAAGCTCAGCAAATCAAAGTTCAACAACAATTGGCTAAAATCAATGAACGTCAAAAAATGATTCAGCAACAATTCAGTGAAATTCACGCAAAACTAGTTGAGGAAGGATCTAAATTTAATTTGGTGGATTTAACTGTTGATTTGAATGAGTTAAGCCAGCAACTTCAGACTCTTTACAATAAATTGAAAAAAGAGCATGACGAAATTAAAGCTAATCAGCAAAGAAAAGAAGCCTTAAGTGCAGAAAAGGAAACGATTTATGGCCAACTTGAAAAAGATCGTTCTGAATTTGAACATTTGCAACAAGACTTTCAACAGCAAAAACAAGCAGAAGTTCAAATTCAAGCTAAGTTGAAAACTTTGAAAGAACAACTTCCAGCTGAGTTTAAAGATCAAACTGATTTAGAAAAAGAAATTAAACGATTACAAAAACAAGTAAGTGAATACAAAGATAAACTGACAAAGTATCAACGTGACTTACAAAAAAACAAAGAACAAATTTCAGCGCAGGTTGCTCAACAAAAACAACTCGAAGAGGAAATCGAAACATTAAAGACAACAGTTGATGACCAAACGCACCGGTTTAAGACTATTTTAGATGAGAACGAAACTACTCAAAGTGAGTTTATGCAGCTCGTTTCTCAAATTGATACGTTAAAAAATTTACGTTTCCAAGTAGAAAATTATGAAAAAAAAGTGCATACAAATCAAACGCAACTTGAACAGTTACAAGTGAAGGTTGCAAATCAAGTTAAACCGAACTTAAAGCAAACTGAAGAAGAACTTGCGAAGGCACAACAAAAACTGAATATTTTGCAAACTAATAAGGGAATTTTACAAAATAAATTGGAAAATAATCGGCAAATTATTCAAAACGTACAAGAATTGTGGCAAAGACAACAGGATAAACAACGCAAAGTTGACAGTTTACTTGAATTGGCCCAAATCATTAGTGGTGGTACAAGTACAAACAAGCTTGGCTTGGAACGGTATGTTTTACGAGAATACTTTAAAGAGGTGCTGATGGTTGCAACTCAAATTTTAGAAAAATTAACAGATGGACGGTATTCATTTGAATTGCAACAAACGGCAGAACGCAATGTTGCCAGTCAAACTGGTTTAGGAATTGACATTTATGATGATGAAGCTGGTGAAACGCGCAGTGTTCGGACCTTATCAGGAGGAGAAAGTTTTATTGCAGCGCTTGCCTTGGCTTTGGCACTTGGTGAAGTGATTCAACAACAAAACGGTGGAGCACAAATTGAAACTCTCTTTATTGATGAAGGATTTGGTTCTTTAGATCAAGATGCACTTGAAACTGCGCTTGAAACTTTGAGAACAATTGAAAGTAAGAATCGAATGATTGGAATTATTAGTCACGTTCAAGAATTACACGTGCAAATTCCGGATCAAATTAATGTGATTTCCCATGATGGAATTAGTACTTTAAAATACCGTCACTAGTTGAATTTTGGTAAAAATGAGCATACAATTGCTGCATTAACTTAATTTATGAGGAATTAACATGAAATATCAAACGCACTTAACCTTAACGATGGCAGTTGGACTTCCCTTAATGGCAGCGACAAATGAAGTAAGTGCATTAAATGTGTGTGTGTTAGGGATCGGGAGCTTACTTCCAGATATTGATCATCCAAGTTCCTTTTTAGGGAAAAGAAATAAAATTGCAAGTGGAATTACGAATAAAACATTAGGTCATCGAGGTGGAACGCATTCTTTAATAGGAGTGATAATTGCCTTTGTGATTTGTACTTTTATTCAATTTCACTATTTTGCCAGTCCAGGAGCAAATATGACCTTTTGGTTGCTCTTTGGTTTTTTAGCTCATTTGATTGAAGATTCGTTTTCAAAAGATGGAATTTACTGGCTATGGCCACGTAAAAAGCGGCGAAAACATCCGAAATTAATTTATTATACGACTGGAGGAATTGGTGAATACTTGATTTTAGGGTTTACACTATGTTTACTGTTAATCGAAATTCGTCTTTACTGGATTGGTCATTTAAATCAAGTAGTGCATGCCGATTGGATTTTAAGCATTCAAAATCAATTTGATAAAATTCAGCATTTACTTCCTTTAAAATAAAAAAGCTTTCATCAACTGATGAAAGCTTTTTTGGGTATTAGTTTATTTTTTGTCTTCCTTAAATACCCAGAAACGTTGTCCAAAGTAATTAATAATTGTAAATAAGACTGCACCAGACAATAATGAAACAATATTGAGCATTTGTTCTGATGCATCACTAAAAATTTTATTACTAATTGGTTGAGCAATTCCATAAGCAATTAAGTAACAAATTCCAATGTTGATGATGAATTTAACCATATCGTCTTTACTTTTAGTATTACTTTGGAAAGTAAAGTGTTTATTTAATAAGTAACTAACAATACTTCCAATAATAATGTTAGCTGCTGCTGATCCCCAATAACTAACAGTTTTGGGTGCATTGAGAGTTTTTAAAATGCGAAGCGTAAGGAACATTGCGCCGATTCCAACTAGTGTGTTGATAGCACCAACGATAACGAATTTAATCATTGTAGAATCGATGATTTTGCCTTTTTTATTTTTTGTCATTAACAATTCCTCTTTTATGTAAAAAATTAATTCATCAAATAAGTATAGGAAAATAATAAAAAAGAGTCAATTTTATGCAAAAAAGTTCTTGACGAATATCAAGATAATCGGTATAGTAATAAATGTTGTTGATACCACTTAATAAAAATTTAAATTTTAAAAAGGTGTTGACAAAGATGATGACTTTTTGATATTATATAAAAGTTGTCATTTGGCAAATGAATATATAAGTAGATCTTTGAAAACTGAATAACGTTTCGATAAACAAATGTGCAGGGCAATTCATGAAAATGAAATGCAAACATATTTGCGAAGTCAATTCGCTAGTAAATGAGTCACAAAACTTTTTAA
>NZ_JBSJYT010000013.1:0-25441 GCF_053711055.1 Ligilactobacillus sp. LYQ135
GTAAATATTTTGGTCATTGGGAAGTTGATTGTGTCGTTCCCCGGCGGGGTGGGCGTAAAGTGATTGTCACTTTTGCCGAACGGAAAACTCGTTACTATCAATGCTTTATCGCTGAACAACAGATCGGTGGGGCGATTGTCAAAGTTTTACAGCGTTTTTGGCAGTCTTTCGGATCAAATGCGTGTCGGATTATAAAATCAATGACTTTTGATAATGGACCAGAATTTGTTAATCACGAAGTTATGGATTGTTTAGAGTACGAATTACGGATTAAAGCCTACTATTGTCACCCGTACTCACCAGAAGAACGGGGAACGAATGAACATTGTAACCGCATGTTACGTCAATATATTCCGAAGGGTACTAGTTTTGAGCGCTTAATTGATCGTGATGTCCAAGTTGTCGCCCGTGAGATTAATGAACGTCCCCGTCAAATTTTACATGGTAAAACGGCACAAGAAGCTTTTGATCAACAAATTAAAAAAATTCAACATTACTATATACATAAAAAATAAATCCTAATAAATGATTTAAGGGTTGCAAGCATTTGTCTGCAATCTTTTTTTAATACATTTAAATCATATTTTTGTCAGTTATTTTTTTAATAAAAATTCAAAAAGGTTGACTGTTAACGATAAAACAATATAATTAAAGTTGACGATCAACCTTTTTAGAAATATAAATTTTACCTGCGTAAAAATATTTGAGGAGATTAATTATGAATAAAAGTAATAAAATTGATCAATTAACTATTTTAATTTCACAAATTCAAAATGAGCGTAATAAAAAAAATACCAGAGCTCAAGAATGGATGATGAAGCATACAAAAAACAAATATGAAAAAAATATAATTTCACAATTATCAGTTGTTTCTTTTCATATTTTAGATAAATTAGATGATAATAACGAATTAACAGGAGCAGAATTAGCAAGGATGTTAGGTGTTACTAAAGGAGGAATTACGCGTGCAATAAAAAAAATGAAAGAATTAGAATTAGTTAATTCATTGCAACATACAGATAATAAAAAAAATATTTATTATAAGATAACTGTTAAAGGTCAAACAATTACAAAAATTCATAAACAAATGCAAAAAAAATTATATGAGCAAACAAGATTAAAAATAGATTCTAAATTTTCTGAAAAAGAATTAGATATAATCATTAAGTTTTTAACGTATATACAGAAACATTTAAAAGATATGGATGTTGAGGGATAAGGTGGTAAATATGAAAAAAGAACAAAATAATTGGTTTGCCCTAATTGCGATTAGTTTAGGAGTATTTATGGCAATGTTAGATATTACAATTGTAAATATTGCATTACCAACAATTCAGCAGGAGTTTAGTACGGGGTATGTAGCAACTCAATGGATTATTAATGCATATACATTGTCATACACAGTATCTATTCTTTTAATTAGTAAATTAGGAGATATTTATGGTAAAAAACCCTTTTTTATTATCTCTATGGTTATGTTCACTATTGCTTCTTTAATGTGTGCTTTAGCACCTAATAGTTTATTTCTAAATATTTCTAGAGGAATAGAAGGTGTTGGTGGTGCAGGAATTTTGGGATTATCAATGGCATTAATTGGTGATAATTATGAAGGCAAACAGCGCGCATTTATTTTAGGTATATGGGGAGGAATTCTTGGTTTTGGAACATCTGTAGGTCCTCTTGTTGGAGGATTGATAGTTCAATATATAAATTGGCGAACAATATTTTTAATTAATGTTCCAGTAGGGATTTTTGCAACTGTTATCAGTATTAAATATATTACTGAAAAGTATAATAACCATGAGTATCATCTAGACTTTATAGGAATTGTTACTAGTACATTAATGGTATTTTGTTTTATTTATGGACTTATAAATAAAGAAAATAATATTAATTTAAACTGGTGGAGTTTAAATGTTAGTGGGTGGATTATTACCGGATTTATATTATTAATTATTTTTCTTTTTTGGGAAAACTATACAAAATATCCAATGATGAATCTTAAACTTTTTAAAAATTCATCTTTTGTAGGCTCATGTATAGGTGGGTTTGCAATTTCAATGGGATTATTTTCATTTTTCACATATTTAACAATTCTTATGCAAGATTATATGGGATATTCTCCACTTGAGGTTGGTTTACAACGTCTTATTATTAGTGCTTTTCCATTAATTTTAGGAGCTTTTGTAGGTTATATAATAGGGAAAATTGGTAGTCGTGTTATCGCAAGTGGTTCATTAATTCTTGAAGGATTAGGTGCCATTATAATGAATATAATGTTAGGAAATCATTTAGATTGGAAATTTTTGATACCGGCTTTTATTTTTATGGGACTTGGAAATGCAGGAATTAATCCATCGATTTCAAATGCTGCATTGCTAGATGTTGAAACTAAAGATATGGGAATGGCGTCAGGAATAAATAATGTATTTAGACAATTTGGTAACTGCTTAGGGGTAGTAGTATTAGGATTGATAGTTAATAATAGTTACAATCAAAGTTTAATGTTGAGTAATTTGAATAAACATATTTCTACAACAATTATGGAAACAGGACCATTTGCAGGTATGGAGATCGCTAAAAAATTAAATTCAATACCTGATATTACTAGTATCATACGACATGCTTATTATCAAGGTATTCATAAAGTATTATCATTTACAGCGATTTGTTTTATTATATCTGGAATCTTATGTTTTATTTTAATCAAAAATGAGAAGAATATAGAAAATGATGACAAATAAAAATAACATCTTAAATTTATATGAAAAACAAGAACGTGATAATTGGAGCCAAACACAAAGTAAGCAAAACAAGCAATTTAAATTAGTTAAAATAAATTTACTTTGCAATATGTTCATTTATTTAATAATTTTTATTATTGAATATATTTTAGCTATTAAAAGTAAATCTGAAGTTTTAAAAGCAGATGCATATAATAACTTATCAGGTATCATATCAACTTTATTATTGTTCATAGGAATTCATATCGCTAGCGATCAAGATGAAATACGCTTAATAGGATTTCCAGTGAGTGATCAAAATAAAATAGATAATCAAAAAAGAATAAGATTATCTAGATATAGATTTGAAACAATTTTTACTTTAGTTACATCAATTTTAATGGTAGAAATAGCATTCAAAATTCTTATTTCTGGAATACAGGAATTATTAAACATTAAAAGACAGAACATTCCTAATTCAATTGGAATAATAGGTGCTGTAATTTCAATTTTTTTAATATTAGTTATTTATGTTTTTAATTACTATAATGGAAAAAAGTATCAAAGTTCTTCGTTAATTGCAGCAGCTCAGGATAGTTTAGGAGATATTTTAATTAGTTTTGGTACGGCAATTTCAATTTTAATAATGTGTAAATTGCATATAAAATGGGTAGGTAGTATAACTACATTAATTATTGGTGGATATATTTTATTTTCTGGCTTTAAAATTTTTTTAGAAAGTAGTTTAAATTTAGTTGGTTATTTTAATCCTAAAAAAGAAAAAAGTTATATAAAAACAATTCTAAATAACAAAGAAATTAAAAGTGTTGAAGGAATTTATACTCATTATAATGGTAACTTAATAACAGTAGAAGTTGAAGTAACGGTCAGCAAATTTATGACAATCGAACAATCTTTTGTTTTGTCCGAAAAGATTGAAGCAGAGTTAAATAAAAGATATCATGTGTCAGATACAAAAATTATTTTTTATCCAGAGAGAATAACGACGGATTAATTTATGTAGAATTAAGTGTTATCAAACAGACAAAAAATCAATCCTAACAAAGATTTAAGAATTGCAATTAATGCAATTCTTTTTTTGTCGCATTTAAAAAGTGGTTTTAATATTAAAGTATAGTTACAAAGTGATTACAATAATTTGATTATATGTAATATAACTGCCATTATGTTACAACAGTGTTAATAAATTCTTAAGAATTGCTAAAATCACCACTTGCAACTGTCGTATTCTAAAGGTGGTAAAAGGAATTAGACCTTAGTATTAACTTAGGTTTTCACTTTAAAAATTACCACCTGTATTGAAAAAAAGAATTACGATTTTCATTTTTTAGTAGCATGATTTAACAGGGATAATTTTACAAATTAAGTTTCCTTTTACTGTTTGTTCTTTGACAAATGGATAGATAAGGATTCGATAATTTGTGAATTGGATCTGCAGGTTAGATTACCTGTTTCAACAGTTAGCCATGGACTAGAATAAGTGCGTGCTATGTCTCTAAGATTTGATTTGAGGCTCGTTGGTCAGTGAACCTACACATATCGAAGATATGCGAAGCGCCATGATGGTATTTAAATACCGGAGCGGTTAAATATGAAAATTAAATAGTTAAAAACTAATTGTTACAGATTATTACAGATTACGATTTAGAAGGAGTGATTGTGAAAAATAGTAAAATTTAATAAAGTTAAAGCAAAATTTTATGAAAACATGAATATTTTTCAATGAAAGCGAAGCTATCATTTAGTTTCGCTTTTTATAAATAATTTGGGAGTGCGTAAAAGAAAATCTATAAAGAGGAAGTGATATAATTGAACTAATTGTTAAACTTTAAGGAGCAGTTATAATGAAATTCAATATTCATGATTATGTAAAAAAACATTATGAAAATGGGGATTATAATAATGCCTATTCAGCATGTAATTCTCACAATTATACTTATAAATATAAAAATGTTATGAGAAATAAGTTAAGTGATTTTGAATTAGGATATGCAAAGGGATTATCAGATAAATTTAATCGCTTTAAATTTGTTCCATTAAAATTTTTGATATGCATTAATAAATTTTTCAATGGTAAACTGCATGAGATCATTGATTACCTTGAAGGTTATAGAGAAGCATATCAGAAAAATAATTAATAATAAAAAGTCTTTGATATTTTGATCGTATCAAATGAAGATACTAAAAATAATCAAAGACTTTTATATTTATAAATTATAATTATATGACTAAAGAAAATATAGAAATAATTAATGTCCTTTATGCTTTTCTCGACGCTTTAGTTGTTTTAATTCAAATTGTTGTTGTTTGGTTAATAGTTGTTGTTGCCTATGTATTTGTTTGCGCTGCAACTTGAGATCATTATGTTGAGCTTGTAAAACTTGTTGTGCCTTAGTTCCGTGAAATTTTACAGCTTTGTGTTTATTTTGGCGAGCTTGTTTTTGCATTTTTTTACGCTGATATTTTTAGTAACCTGTGATGATTTTTCTAAATTAGTGTAAAAAGATATAGTTTGCCATCTTTGCAAGATTAGTTGATAAATATCACGAATCTTAGGTTCAGATGTTCCTAAATTTATGGCAGCAACAAAATATTTATTATCAATTTGATTTTCAAAGATTCCTTTATAGAAAGGAGCATCAAAAATGATAGTTAACTTCAAGCAGTTAGTCATGATAATTCCTCCTTAGATTTAATAAGATAGAGAATGGACGACCTGGAGGAAGGTTACTGACAAATATTAAAATAATAGTTTGTGTTTGGACTACCAACCAAAACTGTGTTTTTATCTCTAAATATATATTTAGACTAACATAATCAGTCTTTAATTTATATATCCTTTAATAAAGAAGTATGATATTTCCTATTTGAAAACAAAATTATATGAGTTATAATCTTTATTATTAATAATACTTAAGGATGATGTTTTTGTTTTATAAAAATAATGAAAATTTATATAGTGCTAAATACTACAAACAAGAATTACAAAACGAGATTAATTATAGTGGGCATCAATTCATTAAAAATATACTTATTAAGTATTATAAATTTATAAGAGATATTTTTATTGAATCAGCAAACTCGACAGGAAATTATATGTCAATATTTAAAAATCATATTGATGTCTCTTTTAGTTTTTCAGTACTTGTTAATATTTTTGCTTTACTGTTGCTATTAATATGTAATTGGGGGTTAATCAAAAATATAATACTTAATCTTCCTTCAGAAGAGATACTCTCAATATTTAACAATAATATTAAAATCTATAATCCGCTATTAAATAATTTACGTATAATAGCATTATTAATTTTCATTGTTATTCCATTAATTAGTTTTTTTTCACATTTGAAATTTATAAGAAAAAAAGATAGATTTTTACCATTAATATTTTTTCCTATTATCTTTCTGCCCATAGCGTTCTTTTTAGCTTATATTGGAGGCGCCTCAATAATATGTACTCATTATAATAAAGGCAATTTTAATGAAAGTGATATAAATAATATATTAATTTGTTTATTATACGCATATATTACATTCAGTTCTATTGATATAATGGTATTTCTTACTTCATTAGAAAATACTAAAATCAATTTAAATATTAATGAACAGATATATAGTGTAAAAAAGTTAAATCAAATGACATTGATGATTAGTTTAGTTACTTTTTTATTAGTTTGTAGCCATAAATATGTTAGTTTTTTCATCTTATTTGGTTCTGTTTCGACATTTATAATTGCATTTTTCTTTTATGTATATATAAGGGATATTACTAGTAAGAAAATTAATTTTAAGCTAATAATTGGAGTTTGGTTATGTACTATTTTATTATTCTTAACAACCTTACATGTGTTAGGACCAAAATTTGCACAAATGATTTTTAAATAAAAAAGAGAGTTATAGATAGAGCTCTCTTTTTTATTTATTTTTAAGAAAGGAATGAAAAGTATGAATGAATATTTAATCCCAAAAGCTTCTACTTTTGGTAAGTTGTTATTTCAAGGTAAAGGTGAAGAAGTTAAAACAAATCGACGTGTAACGGCAGTTAAATATAATGTGATTTCAGAGCGACAAAAGGATTTATTAGAAGTACAAATTCCAGTGATTGCGGGATCTAAAACATTTGCTCCCGATACAGAAGTTGAATTAATTGAACCTAAATTAGAACCAGCTGGACAAGCTACGAGTGATAATCGAGCAATTAGTTACTGGCGTTTAAGTGCAAAAGATATTGTGAAGAAAGGAGAATAAATTATGACAAGATACATGACTTTTAAAGACGGAATAGATGTTGATGTTAATCAAACTTTTGGTGAGTTACAATTCTTACAAAGTAAGGGGCAAAATATCGGAACTGATGAGAACGGTGAGCCAACTGGAGAAATTAAAGATCGGCGGTATGAAGTTTTTTCAACTGCTCAACGTCAAGCCTATACGGTAGTTTTGCCAGCTGACACAGTAGAAAAAGACTTTGCTTTTCGTCAAAAAGTTAAGTTAGTCAATCCAGAGTTTACTAATTATGCGATTCCAAATAATAATTTTTTACCACGTGTCGGAATCCGCATTACTGCTGATGATTTAATAGAAGATAAGAACATTGATAAGGTTACTAAACCAAGTAATTCAGCGGATACAAAGAAATAAGGTGAATTAAATGTTCCATTTGAAAGGCATTAGAATTCGGCAATTTCATCGTAATATCATTTTATGGTATTGCTTATTGATGGAATTGCCGTTTTTAGTTGGTGGGATTGCATTAATGCTATGGGAACATGCCCGTAGTCCTACCAATTTTTTATCAGTTAAAAATATAGTTTTACCGTTAATTATTATTGTTTTAGGATTAGTGATTACGATATTTGTTTATAAACATAGTGAAAGTCAAAATAAATTTTTTGCTAGAGTCAAACATCGTCAATTACTAGCACGTATGATCGTTGATAATAAATTGTATTTAACTAAAACAAAGGTAAATAATCAAAAGCGGGAGAAGATTATTTATTTCCCTAAAATTTATTATCAATATAAAAATCATATCATAACCGTAAGATTTCCAATGGATTTACAAAAGAATCAAGATAAATTTAATCACATTGGCGAACAATTGGAACAAGCTCTTTATGGTGATTTATTTGAAGTGCGTGATGAAAAAGGCTATAAAGCCTATCGGTTAAATACTAATAGTATTAGTAAACGAATCCAAATTGAAGATATTCACGCTGACAATGGCAAGATTGAATTAATGAATGGCTATGTCTGGGACTATAATAAGTTTCCGCATGCCTTAATTGCCGGCGTTACCGGTGGTGGTAAAACTTACTTTTTAGAATCATTAATCAAAGTTTTTCTTGGTTTAGGTGCTGATTGTTATGTTTGTGATCCGAAAATGTCAGATTTATCACAACTAGATCAAGCACCGATTCTAAAAGAAAAAGTTTTTGCAACCAGTGGGCAAATTGGAAAATGTATTCGTGAATTTTATGAAGCCATGGTTGAACGTCAAAAAGAGTATCAAGAGAAATTAATGGAATCAGGTGAAATCGGTAAAGATTATCGGTCTTTTGGAATGCAACCGAAGGTTTTATTCATTGATGAATATGTTGCTTACTTAAGCAACTTGGAGTATAAAGAGCAGACTAAAGTATTAGGTCAGTTGAAACAAATCATTCTGTTAGGTCGTCAATTAGGTTTCTTTTTAATTGCGGGTATGCAACGACCTGACGCTAAATATTTTGAAGACGGTATGCGTGATCAATTCGGATTACGGGTTACCTTAGGTCAAATGTCTTCATCTGGTTATACCATGATGTTTGGTGAGAATGAAAAAGATTATAAGGTACAACCTGATAATATCCGTGGTTGGGGCTATGCTTCCATTGGTGGTGCTGATGTCCGGGCATTTTTTGCACCCTTTGTCAGTCAAAACTTTTCTTTTTTGAGTTATTTAAAGAGCTTGCCGGTGAACGCCGAGAAGCGGGGAGCCGCAGGCGACAGCGGAGCGAGGTCAGGGACTGACCAGCGAACGGCGGAAGCCGGCAAGTGAGGTGCGTTAGCACCTCACTTAAAGTTTAACCCCCGAATGCTAACAGGGGGGTAACACGGATAAAACACATGCGCTGAAACCAAGCGCGGATACGATAATCTCAACGTTTATGACTATTCTAAATTTGACGGGTTAAAAGTTCAAAACCGCCAAAAATGATTAAAAAAAAGCTATCATATAGACAATGATAGCTTTTTTTAAATACAGAAAGTTAAAAATGAATGAGGTTATAGTTATATAATACTTAAAATTATTTAATTATGCAAGACCGTTAATTAAATTCTAAAAAGCGAGGTGAAATAATGAAAAACAAAAATAAATGGAATGCTAATTATATTAGGAGTTTACGCCTTAATAAAGGTTTAACTCAAAAACAAGTTGCTAGAAAAATCAACCTTTCTTTACGGACATATGAGCGTTTTGAAGAAGGTGGAACTACAACTAAAAAAACATTTGAAAAAATTAAAAAGTTTTTTATTGATTTAACTAATCATAATACCAAAATGGAGGTGATGATTGATTATTTAAGAATTAGGTTACCAACACATGATTTAAAAGTGATCTTTGATGAAATCCTACGAATTAAACAAAAAGATTTTGTTAATGAAGATGTTCACCGTTATGGTTATCTTGACCGTTTCAGCCTAGATATGATTAAAGTTTATGAATCTGCTCAAGGTGATCTACGGGGAACTTTGATTGAATTATCTGGTCAAGGTTGCCGACAATTTGAAGCCTATTTAAACCACCAAAAGCGTAGTTGGTTTGACTTTTTAAGTGATTGTCTCGCTCATTATGGTAATGTTACTCGCATTGATTTAGCAATCAATGATTACAAAGAAGCGATTTCTTTAAAACGTTTATTAAACAAAATGCGCAAAGGTGAATATCGCAGTAAGTTTAAAAGTACCAGTTATCAAGGCGGGATTAAATGTTCTGATAATGATAAAAAGCATGATACCGGAATTACACTTTACTTTGGTTCAATGCAAAGTGATTTTTATATGTGCTTTTACCAGAAGAATTATCAATTAGCACATCAAAAACATCTTAACCCTCAAGACATTGATATTAAGAATCGGTATGAATTACGTTTTATGGGAAAAAGAGCGCAGAATATGGTAAGACAAGTTTTAGAAAGTGAAACTGATCAAAAAGACCAGTTACTATTAAATTTAGTTTTTGGTTATATTAAAAGTTATGTTACTTTCTTAAAACCAAGTAAAAAAAGTAAGCGTAACTGGGACGTTTACCTGCCATGGGAAGTTTTTTTAGGCGATGTCGGTTCAATTAAATTTGTAACTGAACCGCAAGAAATGACTTTTGAAAAAACGAGAGCGTGGTTATCTTATCAAGTTATGCCCACAATTAAAGCCTTAAAAATGATTGATGACACTTTGGGGAGTGATGAAGTTGGGAGTATGTTACGCCAAGCTAAATTAAAAGAACGTCAAAGAAAAATGATTAAGATCATTCTTGATCCCAGTTCATAAAAATATTTTTTGTAGGTATTAAATCTTAGAACGTAAGTTCTAGATTAAATTGAGATAAGATGTGATTTTTAGTATAATAATTAGTGAGATAAGTTGAAAAGCGGTAGCCTTCAAATCCCAGAAGGGAGGTGATGCCGATGAAAAGCTGAATTCATTGGTCTATCTCCTCCTAAAGAAAGGAGGAGAAGGTAGTGTCTGTCTATCAGGCACTTTGCTTGATGCTTGCGGTCTTCACCGCAACCATTACCTTAGTGCAACTGATCATTGAGTTGATCAAGCACTTTAAATAAGCAAAGAAAAACCGCCACTCAACTTTAGCTGAGTAACGGTTTAATTATTAATTAAACTCTAATTTGGCTACCGCTTTAAACGGATCTCATGGAAGATGTATGCCAGTACGTCTTCCTTTTTTATTACAACTATATTATTACACTTTATTTTTTTAGTTGCAAGAAAAATCTTTTCTTTGGAGGATAATGATGAAAATGTTTGACAAAAATATGACAGTTGATAAGTTTAGAACACAATATTGGTATAAAACTGAATTGCAAGAGATTTGTCGAAAATATAATTTACCAACCTATGGAACTAAAGCGGAGTTACAAGAATATATTGAACGCTTTTTAAATGGTGAGCAAGATATTAAACCAAAGCGCATTTTTAGCAGAAAAAATAATTTAAGTTTATCTGAAATTACTTTAGATACTAAAATTTTAGAATCAGGTTTTTCATTAAATAATGTTGCGCGTGAATGGTTTCGCAACTATTATAACGTAAGTAAATTTTCTTTTAATAAGCCAATGGCAATTAAAATGCGTGAAATAGAACAAAATCATGATGTAAATGCTACGGTTGCAGATCTTATAAAAGCGCATGATTCTAATAATATAATTGTAAATAAAGAAGAAAAAACTTATCAGTGGAATAAATTTGTTAAAGATTTTAATTCTGACCCTCAAACCAAAGAATTTAAAGATCAGAGGTTAAAGGTTGCTTCTTTATTATGGAAACAAGTTAAAAAATCTGAAAAAGTTAATAAAGCTTATCATCATTCATTATTAGAAAAGTATCAATCAGAAATCAATGACTTAATTAAAAGAAGGGAATGATAATTATTAAACTCGGTAAGTTTGAATTCAAGAAAAAAGAGAAACGTGAACCTGATAAAATCCCCGTTCATCGTAAAAAAGTGAAGATGAAGTCAGCAAAAATCATTGTATTAATTGCAATGATTTTTATTTTTTCTTCGGGAACTTTAGCGTGGATTAAATCATGTGTGGTGCAACAACAAAATGAAAAACTCCAAAAGCAAGTTTCCACTTATCAAAAGAAATTAGATAATGCGTCAACCGGGATTAGTGCCTATAGCCCGTTATTAGACCATTATATGCAAGACTTCTTAGGCGTTTATATGAATATTCCAAATAATGCTGATGAGATGAAAAAACGCAATAAGGAACTAAAACAGTATTTAGCAACTAATTTAAACGGAACAATCAAGGCTTCTGATGATAGTCAAACCTTAGAAAGTGCCACGCTTTACAGCGTGTTTACTCAAAATGGTGTTAAAGTTGCGCAATATCAAGTTAATTATACGCAACATACTAAAGATAAAAAAGATTATCAACATTCAGATTACTTAAATATTCCCTTTAAAGAAAAGGATCATCAATTTACGGTCGTTAGTTATCCTTATTTTGCTAAGCCAGTTGACCCCGTAGGGCATGTCGGACGTTTAAAGACTAATTATAGTAGTCAACAAAATAATCATACGAAAACAGTTACTGCCGTCAGTGATTTTACGAAATCATTTTTAGATAAATACGCAAGTTCTTCGCCTAAAGAAATGAGCTTTTTAATGGCTAAGCCGGAAGGCTTAAACGGTCAATTTAAGGTTGTTAAAGTGGAGAATTTAACGGTTTATGGTAGTAAGGAAAATCCAGTTGTACAGTGTTTAATCACTTTACAAAATAGTAATACTAATATTCAACAACTCGAAAATGTAACTTTAAGACTTCGTCAACAAAGTCGGACATATTTTGTTGATGAATTTATTCATGATCAAGGAGGAAATACAGATGAATAATATGATGTTTGTTTTAGGTGCAGCGTTACCAAGTTTAGATAACGTAACTAGTTGGTGGGTAACTCAAGGAAAAGATATTTTATTCATGATTGTGGTGTTTGTCTTACTAAAATATGTTTTCAAACAACAAATCGGTAAAGCCGTTGGCTTAGCAGTCTTTGCGGGATTAGTTTGGTTTGTAATTACAGAACCACAAACCGTTTTCACGGCTATTGCTAATTTATTTAAGATGTTATTTGGTTAAAAGAGTTGATCATTATGAAGAAAGATCCGACTTACAATTACCGTAATGTTTTTAATGAACCAATTAAGATTAAACAGCTAACCAATAATGTATCTTTACCATATTTCATTAAATTAAGAGATATTGGTATTTATGTAATGACGTTATTGTTACTGTTTTTATTTTTTCATCAATTTGTTAGTTTTATTGATCATTATATCTCAATTTTTGGAATTGCCTTTTATTTAGGCGTTCCTTATTTAGTGGTAAGAGTGATTGAACACTTACAACCAGACGGCAAAAATATTATGTGGTTTTTACTTGATTATATTAAGTATTTCTTTAATTACAAGTTAAAACATAAGAAGATTTGCCACGATATAGCAACTAATTATATTGATCAAAAATATGTCTTTGAACCTTTTAATTACAAAATAAAGGAGGCAAATAACAATGGAAAGAACGATTAATGTTTATGTTGAAAATATTCATAATCAAATCGGAGATTGGTTTGAACTACCTACCAATTTAGCAAAGGTTTATGAAGCTTTAAAAGTTAATGATGACGGTGAAATTGCAATTACTGATTATGAAGCGCCATTTACGATTGGTGAATATGATAGTTTGAATCACTTAAACCAAACGGCACGCATTATGGATAATGCACCTGATTACATTGTTGAAAATGCGCAAGCCATGATTGATGAAGGTTGGTTTAAAGATATGTACGACGTACTAACTACTTATCAAGATAAATTAACTTTCTTTCCTAACATTCATGATAATGATGAACTGGGAACTTACTTAATTGAACATGGTTATTATGGCGAAGTTCCTGAAAAATTATCATATTATCTTGATTATGAAAAGTTAGGACAAGATTATCAGATTAATTCCGGTGGAATTTATCTTAAAGGAGGCTTCATGATTGAGCAATAGAAAGGAGTTATTAAATGAAAAACGGGCAGAAGCTGAATACATGTTGTGGGTAGAAAAAACCTTAAATTTAGACAAACGCTTTAAAAACTTAGCGCCAAAGTATATTGGAAAATTTTTTATGAATGAACGTTTTCGCTTTTCCAATGCTTTTCACATTAAAGTCAGCATGTATAAAGGGACTACTCGTTATCAAGGTATTGAAGACGGGAAAGCGATTTTAAGGTGGTTAGCGTGCTTTGTGATTACAGGTCATAGTAAAGACGAGATTAAAGAACGGTCTGATCGTTTAATTAATCGGTTAGGCTTAAGAGAAATTGAAGCCTACCGTCCAAATGCTGATCAGTTATCACTTTTTTATCAGCTACTTCAAGGACAATCAATTCAAGGAGCGAAAAACTGGATTCAAGTTACCAATAACGAAGGCTTTGCGGAAAATTTATTTGCGGTGAGTAACCGTTTAGGAAATAACGTTGGCTGGTATATTGGTAGAGTTGATGATATGGCAGAAAGTCAATCATTAGAACAATCAATTTATTCTTCCAGAAAGATTGTATTATTTAATCCAACCATTGCTAATAAAGGAATTAAAGGCGCTAAGACGGATAGTCCGCATATTGCCGTTACTGGTGAAACGGGTAAAGGAAAATCATTTTTAGTTAAGTTGTTATTTATTTATATGTCATTTATGAAAACCAGATTACTTTATATTGACCCGAAAAAAGAAATTCGCCATTGGTTTAATAAAGTTATTGAGAATCAAGAAATGCAGGAAAAGTACCCGCTATTTGTTGACCATTTAAAATCCTTTCATTATGTAACCTTAGACGCTACGGATAAGAAAAATTGGGGTGTCTTAGATCCGATTGTCTTTTTAAAAGGCTCGGACGCCAAAGATACTGCCGAAGCGATGATTGAACAAATTTATTCAACCAAAGATAAAGACACTGCTAAAACAGCAATCTTAAAGGCGATTAAAACGGTCATCAATCAAAGAGAGCTAGGACAAAAAGTTGGTATGTTAAATGTAATTGAGATTCTACAAAAGAGTGATGACCCTGAAATTCGTGGTGCAGGCAATTTGTTGTATGAAATGGTTACGGATTCAGTTTTACAATTAGGATTTTCTGATGGAACAAATGATGCGGTTTCATTACAAGAACGGATTAATATTTTAGAAGTTTCTGGATTGGAATTACCAAAAGAAGGCGATAATCCCGATAATTATTCTGATCTAGAAAAGAAGTCTGTAGCATTAATGATTCCTTTAGGTAAGTTTTGTGAGAAGTTTGGTTCTGATGATACCAATACGTACACCGCAGAAGTCTTTGATGAAGCATGGATTTTTAACGTAGCTAAAGACGGTAAGAAAATCCTTAAGTCGATGAAACGGGTTGGACGTTCACAAAATAATATGTTATTGTATGCGACCCAATCGGTCGCTGATATTACTGATCAAGAAGATCATGGTCAATTTGGAGTATTATTTGCATTTGATGAACCTTCTGAACGAGAAGAAATTTTACAACATGTACAGTTACCGGTAAATGAACAAAATCTAAACTGGTTAGCCAACATGATTAAAGGTCAATGTCTATTTAGAGATATATACGGACGTGTGGGCAAGATTGCCGTACATTCTTTATTTGATGAAATGACCAGTTCCTTTAAGACAATTAATAAATCAGCTTCTTCCGCAAGTGAAGAATTATACGATTAATGAAGTACAGTTATTAGTTAATTAAGTAAGCGGTGGGCGGGTTGGATTAAAGTAGGTGAGAAAATGAATAAGAGAAATAAATATTTAAAGTATGGACTAGTAGTTTTAACTGTCGGTCTTTTTATATGGCTAAATATGGCTGTGATTCAAGCAGATAATGTTAAAGATATTCTGCAAGGATATGACATGAATGAAATTTCAAAGACACTAGATTCATTCAATCCTTATATGCAAAAGCCAGGTCTAACTGAGCTAGTATTTAATGCTATGAACGGATTATCCGGCTTCTTCTGGGAAATCAACCGCTTTATTTATAAGATTTTTGATTATGCGTTGAAACTAATGTTTGGCGCTTCCACCGTTAATAATGCGATTAATGACTTAATTGATCACGTTACCGATTTAACGGGGAGCTTGTGGGATTCAATCTTTGGTAAGTTTGGCATTATCTTATTTGTGTTAGCGGTAGTTACGGGATTCTATCATTTTGCGTTTAAAAATGAAAAAGATGGGATTAAACGGGTGTTATTATCTTTGATTATTGTTGGCTTTTCAATGGTGTGGTTTAAAAATTCAAGTTTTATGTTAAAAACGTTTAATTCTATTTCAACAACGGCACAAAGTCAATTAATGACCTTAGATGATTCTACAAAGATTAAAAATGCGAGCGCAACGGATGTTGTTCGTAAAGTTTATTTTGAAGAAGCGATTGAACGACCATATTATTTAATGAATTATGGTAAAACCACTGCCGAAGCAGTCCAAAAAGATAAACAAGATCCGTATGAATATTTAACTACTGATTATGATAAAGATCAGGGAGATACTGCTAAAAAAATTAGTAAACACGGTAATAAGTATACTAAACAAGATTATATGTATTATAAAGTGTTGATTACATTATTTTCACCCTTAGTTTCATTAGCTTACGGTATTCCGTTGTTTATGGTTGGTTTTATTAATTTAGCTGTACAGGTTTTTGCTTTGTTATTAGATTTATTATTACCAGTGATGGCGCTATTAAGTTTAATTCCAAAATATTCAGATAGTTTCTTTAAAGGCTTAATGGATGTAATGATGTTATTCATTTCCAAAGCGGTATTAGTTTTAGCAATTTTAGGAATTAATCTTTGTCAAAGTGTGATTGATATTATTATTCCACCAAATTCATTATCAGGGTATTTTTTAAATGCGTTTATCTTTTATTTAATTTTGATTTTTGCATGGAAGAACCGCAATAAGATTATTCAAAAACTAACCGGCGGACGTTTGAATAGGGTAACTTCAAAACAAGTCATTACAACGATTCAAAGTCAAAAGGAACAAGCCATACAAAAATTGCATACTTGGAATAACCGGATTGAACGTGGTAAAGACGGACTAAATAAAGTTAAAGAACGGATTTTAGTTTTTAAAAATGGAGTCAAGCCAAGTGAAACAACTAATGATGTTTCCGAAGCACAAGAGAAAATGAAGCAAGTAAAACGAACACCACAAAATGAAACTGTAAATACAAATAAAGGAGATAACAAATCAGATAATGAAAATCATAAATCAAATACTAAGGATCAGCAGAAAGCAGGTAAACAACATACGGATCAGAATAATATTAATCAAAATCAAGAGAAACCTATTCATATAAAAGATACACAACAACCACAAAGAACAGAACGTAGCCAACAAGAGCGATCACAAATTTATCATAAAGAACAAAACAATATTAATCAACACCAAGAAAAGCAAATTCATAATGACATTAAACAACCAAATATTAAGCGTGAACAACAAAATATCTATGAAAATAATCAACATAATTTAAACCAACATAACGAAAATCATTATCAACAACAAAATAATATAACTGAACAAGGACATTTTCCAAATATGCCTAAAATCAATCGCCATAATCAACAACTTAAACAAGCTCAAGAAGATTTAAATAATATTACTAAAAGGCAAAAACAAGAAAATTATCAGAGACACTTAGAAGACTTACGAGAAGGACGTGATTAATCATGAAACATTGGAAAAAATGGTTAGTCATTACTCTGTTACCTTTCTTTTTGATCATTATTTTAATTGTAATGATGATTTCAATGTTTGGCTCATCAAATAACAAAGAACAGACCATGGATATTGATTGTGCTAATAATCTAAATGTACAAGGAAACAACGTTTCACAAGACCAAGAAAAAAATGCTAAGCAATTATGGGATTTTTTGATTAGTAAAGGGTGGTCGCCAGCTTCCGTGGCGGGAGTGATTGGTAATTTACAACAAGAATCACAAATTAACCCAACTTCAACGAATCCTAATTCAGGCGCGCATGGAATTTGTCAATGGTTAGGTAGTCGCTTAACTAATGAACAAAATTTTGCCAAACAACATGGTAAAAACCCAGATAGCATTCAAGCGCAAATCATGTTTTTATATGAAGAAGCCAATGGAGCAGAGAAAGCTAATTTAGGAGATTACGCTAAATCACAAACTGACCCAGCAACCGCAGCGGTGCAGTGGGAATTAAGATTTGAACGAGCTGGGAGTAAAGAAGCCCGTAATGATGTTCGCGCTAAAAATGCAGTCAACTGGTATAACAAGTTTAAAGATAGTAAAACCGCAACTACCAATGATAATTCAACCGAAATTACGAATACAAACGCAACTTGTAACGCTAACGCAGGTAAGGCATTAGATGTAAAAGGTCCAAGTGATCCATGGTGGAATGACTTATCAAAATGGGCGAATAAATGGGAAGGAAAAGTCCCACAAAATTATAGTTATGGTGGGAATCCAAACACTTTAGATAATATCGCCACCGCTAAGGCAGTTCATGGGGCAACCGATTGTTCAGGGTTTACTTTATGGGCATTTGGCAAGATTGGCGTAACGTTACCACGAACAGCGGAACAACAGTTCCACCAGTCATGCGATGAAGTCAGTGAAAAGGACGCCAAAGCTGGCGATTTAGTCTTTTTTGATAGTGCTGATGAAGGTGAGTTATGTCATGTGGGGATTTACATTGGTAATGGAGAAATGATTGATGAACAGTTAAGAGGAATTGTCAAAGAGAAAGTCTGGCCAAGGAATGATCCCAATTATAGTAATATCACACGTATTTGTTATGGCAGAATTAAAAGTAATTTATATCATCATTAGAAAGGAACGAGCTTATGAAGAAACATAATTACATTTGGCTTTTTGTTTGTGGTTTACTAAGTGTTTTTTGTTTGGTTTTATGGCATAGTAATCAGCAACTTAAACAAGATAATCAAACACACAACTCACAAATTGAAAAATTACAAAAGAAGAATGCAAAATTAAAACGTGAAGATGTCGTAATTGATCAAAAAGATAATCAAAATGACTTTGCACAAGCTAAGGAAACAGTGCAACACTTATTTAATAACTTAGAAAACTGGGACGCTGATAATTGGCTAGCGAATCAACAAACCGCTGAAGAATACGCAACTAAAGGTGTGATTCAATACTTTGGTGGTGGTAATGGAAATCAAAAAAATAATCAAGCACAAAAACAACTACAAGATTTAAATGCTTCCTCAACTTTAGTTGAATCCAATATTTATTTTTCACCAGAAAACATTGACAATGATAATATTAATGGTGTCTTTATCGGAACAGGGCAAACCAATAGCAATGAATCGGATAGTAAACAAACAATCCATTATCAATTCACATATAATAAGCAACAAGATAAGATAACTAAATTAAATGCTTTTTAAAACAATGTAATGACTATGTTATAATAATCTCAATATTAAGGAGGTTATAATTTATGAATAATCAAAAGAAGAAAACTGTAGCATGGATTGTGGGATTAGTTGTCTTAATAGTTGTAATCATTGGGGGAATCTTTGGTATTAAACATTATATGACAGAAAATACTTATGAAAAACCTATTAATGCAGTACTTGCTGTAGAACATAGAACTGGTGATAAGCAAGTTACCAAAAATAATTCGAAAATTTCAATTTATGATTATTCCGATGAAGGAAATGATTATTTAATTAATATTACATTTTATCCTAAAAATTCAAATTCAACAATAACGGATCAATGCATTGTTGATAAAACAACAATGCGTATAGAAGATTCAAGTGAAGTTCTTCCAGTAAGTAATTTAAAAAAGTTGTATGAAAGTGATAATCTTAAAAAATAGAGCGGGATAAGTTCAAAGCAAAGCGCTTGAACGGATTAAATTAAGAGTCAAGGGGCATTACGCTTGAAGCGAAGCGAAAAGGCAACCCTTGACCGCAAAAACAAAAGACCCTAAAGACCGGGAAAACAAACCTTTGTTTTCCGCGCTCCTGAAAGGCGGGGGTAATATGGTCAAGCTGATATCAGCTTGCGAGTGTGGCGAGTAGCCACAAAAAAGAATTAATTTAATTAGAAATCGTATCATAATTGATACGATTTTTTCTTTTAAAAGAAGGTGTTTTATGAAAAGGACAAAAGTTTTACCAATTAAAGATGGGCAGATCTTAAGCCAAGTTGAAAATACATTATTAAATCATTTTAAATATGGAATGCGTAACTATACGATTTTTCAAGTCGGTAAAGTGACTTTATTACGTGTACCTGATATCCTTAGTTTATATTATCATGATGTTTTTGATGAGTACGGAAAAGTTAAGTTAAATGCTTATTTGAATTCATCAACTGCGTTATATTTAGATCCACTTGAAGTTGATTTAGTCAGATATCGCCTTTGGCGTGAAACTTATCAGATTAATTCAACGTGGTTATTCCCTTCCATGCAGAACCAAAATAAACCTTTAAGTCCACATCAGTATTATAAAATCATGCAAAAAGTCGGTGATTTATTAGATTTAGATTATTTGGGTACAGATACAATGCGTAAAACGTGGGCTTATCAAATTTACCAACAAACATATCATAATATTGCTTTTGTAATGAAGTTACTAAATTATACTAGTGAAAAAAGGGCTTTAACTTATTTAGGCTTAGATGATATTAATCAACAAGCTTTGTTAGATACAATTGATTTTAAATAATAACATTATTTAAATATATGTTTTTTAGTTTATGTAATGTTCAAAAATGAGATTAAATTATTGATATGATTGAAAAATTATATAACTTAGTAGGAACTCTAATAATAAATTTTATCAGAAGAATTTATTTTTTAATATATAAAACAGATGAGTTGATTTTATTGCTTCTTATCTGCAAGAAAACATTGACACTTATATAAGTATAGTAGTATTATATTAAAAATAAGGAGGTGTATTTTTTGATAGAAATTTTTAAAGCATTATCAGATCAAACAAGAATTGATATTGTACAGTTAATAGCTAATAATCCTAATATTTGTGGATGTGAAATTGCAGATGTCTTTGAAACATCTCAAGGAACGATTTCTCATCATATGAAAATTTTAGTAACTGCACGATTGATTCTTGATAATAAAAAAGGAAGATCTCATTACTATACGGTGAATAAAGAAAAATTCGATGAAATAGTTAAGTTTGTTAACAAAATAAATTAAAAATTAGGAGGATTTAAAAATGAATGTAAATGATATTGATATTTTAGTTTTAGGAACTGGTTGTCCAAAATGTAAAAAATTGGCAGAAAATACAAAACAGGCAATTAAAGATGCTAATTTAGAAAATAAACAATTTAAATATGTAACTGATCCCGTACTTATGGCACAATTAGGCATTATGTCATCGCCAGCATTATTAGTTAATGGGAAAGTGATGGCTAAAGGTGAGTTGTTATCTCCGGAAGAAATAGTAAAAATTTTTAAAAAGAATAATCTTCTTTAACTGAGGTAAAAGCATGTTTACTTGGATTACAAATAATATTTTTAGAATGTTGTGGTTAAGTCGATTTTTTAATTGGTTATTGTATGAAGTACTAAATCTATCTCATACTAATCGAATCGTTAGTTCGTTGCATTTCTTTTTATTTGATACGATAAAAATATTTATTTTAATGTCTGTTTTAGTATTTATTATGGGTATTATTCAATCATATTTTCCACCAGAAAAAACCAAACGAATTTTAAGTCGTGTAAATGGCATTGGTGGGAATATTATTGGAGCTTGTTTAGGAGGAATAACTCCATTTTGTAGTTGTTCAAGTATTCCAATTTTTATTGGATTTACATCAAGTGGATTACCCTTAGGAGTTACGTTTTCATTTTTGTTTGCTTCACCGATGATAGATATTGCTTCACTAATATTACTAGCATCTTTTATGGGAATGAAAGTAGCTGTTAGTTATATTATTGTAGGATTAATATTTTCGATTATTGGTGGAATAATAATAAAACATTTGCATATGGAAGACCAAATAGCAGACTATATTCGAGATATTCAGGTGGAAGATGAAGTAGATGATTCTCAGTTAAAATGGAGTAATCGAGTTCATTTAGGAGTATCTCAAGTGAAAGATATTGTAGGGCGGGTATGGCCATACATTTTAATTGGAGTTGGTATTGGTGCTATTATCCATGATTGGATTCCAGCTAGCTTTATTCAATCAGTTTTGGGAAATCATAATCCACTTTCAGTTATTTTAGCAGTACTTGTTGGTGTGCCAATGTACGCAGATGTCTTTGGAGTAATTCCAATTGCATCTGCTTTATTTGCTAAAGGTGTTCCAATTGGTACTTTGATTGCGTTTATGATGGCAGTCACAATGTTATCTTTACCGGAATTAATTATGCTAAAAAAAGTTTTAAAGAAAAAATTATTAGCAACTTTTATAATTATTGGAACAATTGGAATTATTCTGATAGGTTTTGGATTTAATTTAATTTTAGGATGAAGGTAAAAATGAATGATTAATACGCATGCTTTTTTAGCTGTAGTTATTTTTGTACTTACTTTGATTTTTGTTATTTGGCAACCTAAAGGGTTGTCTATAGGCTGGTCAGCGACTATAGGAGCAGTAGCTGCATTAGTTTTTAGAATTGTTAGTTTAAAAGATGTAGGAACAGTTATTGGCATTGTATGGAATGCGACATTATCGTTTGTTGCCATAATTTTAATTTCATTAATTTTAGATGAAATTGGATTTTTTAAGTGGGCGGCACTGCATGTTGCGCGTTGGACAAAAGGTAATGGAATTACGCTATATATTGCAATTATCATTTTAGGATCGTGTGTTGCAGCATTATTTGCAAATGATGGAGCAGCGTTGATTTTAACTCCGATTGTTTTAGAGATGGTTAAAGCCTTGAATTTTGACAAAGATGAAATTTTTCCCTTTGTTATTGCAAGTGGATTTATTGCAGATGCAACATCGTTGCCTTTGATAGTTAGTAACTTAGTAAATATTGTTTCTGCTAATTACTTTAATATCTCTTTTATAAAATATGCGGTAAAAATGTGGTTGCCTAATATCTTTTCTTTACTAGCAAGTATTACAGTATTGTATCTTTTCTTTAGGAAAAAGATTCCACAAAAATATGAAATAGAGGTACTGGATAAGCCTAAATCAGCAATCAAAGATCCATTTCTATTCAAAATATCTTGGGTAGTACTTGCATTATTGTTATTAGGATACTTCATTAGTAGTTTCTATAATATTCCGGTTTCGTTCATTGCTTTGAGTATTGCTTTTATCTTTATTGTGATTGCGCAGTTAAGAAAGAGTATTGATGTTTCAAAGGCTATAAAAGGTGCTCCATGGAATATTGTAGTATTTTCAATTGGAATGTATGTAGTTGTATTTGGACTGAAAAATATTGGATTAACTACATTACTCTCAATGTTAATTACGAAAATTACTTACTTAGGAAAGTTTCTATCTACAATTTGTATGGGGTTCTTGTCCGCTATTTTATCAGCAACTATGAATAATATGCCGACAACTTTAATTAATGCTCTCTCTATAAAAGCGGTCAATACAAGTACTTTGGCACAACAAATTTTAGTATATGCTAATATTGTGGGAGCAGATTTAGGACCGAAGATAACTCCGATTGGATCATTAGCTACATTAGTATGGTTACATGTTTTGAAACAAAAAGGAATAGATATTTCATGGAAAAAGTATTTCAAAATAGGTATAGTACTAACAATTCCAGTGTTATTTGTTACTTTATGTGGTTTATATATAAGTTTAGTTATTTTTTAGGAGAAATAAGATGAAAAATATTTTAATTATAGGTGGTAGTGATGCTGGGGTTTCGGCAGCTCTAACATGTAAAAACATTGATCCTAAAGTCAATGTGAAAATTTTATTAGCAGATTCTTTTTTAAGTACTTCTGTTTGTGGTTTGCCATATGCAATTAAGGGAACAGTTCAGGATGAACAATTAGTTCATTATACAGATATTGATTTAAAGAGAAAAGGCATTGAAGTATATAAAAATACAGTAGTTAGAGCAATTGATGCAGAAAATCATTTAGTAAAAACTGATAGTCAGTTTTTTGAATATGATAAGTTAATTGTATCAACAGGAGCGGTAGCTAATGATCTAGGCAATATTTCAGCGAAAAATATTTTTAAATTGCATAGCATGCAAGACTATCTTGATATAAAGAAATACTTTAAAACTAATGAAAAAATTAAAAAAGTAGCGGTTATCGGTGCCGGATATATAGGAACTGAACTAACTGAAGGACTACTTACTCAAGGAAAAGAGGTAACTCTTTTTCAAAGAGGAAAGGAAATTTTATCGAATTTTGATGAGGAATTTAGTAGTTTAGTTCATGATAAGATGGTTAGTTTAGGCACTAAAGTTATTACTAACACAACGATTGATGCGTTAATTCCAATTGATGCAGAGCATACACAAATATCATGGAAGGGTAATTCTCAAATCTTTGATGCGGTATTTATTGTTATTGGTGTAAAAGCTAACAGTTTTTTATTAGAAGAAGCGGGAGCAGAGATTGGGATAAGCAATGCCGTAAAGGTAAATGATTTTATGGAAACTACACTTCCAGATGTATACGCTGCTGGAGATGTGGCAATGACTAAACATCAATTATTAGGTTATAAATATCTGCCTTTAGGAACTACTGCTCATAAGCAGGGAAGAATTGCCGCAATTAACGCACTTGGCTTAAAGAAATCTTTTAATGGGATTATTGGAACACAGATTGTAAAGTTTAAAAATTTAGTTTTAGCAAGAACAGGATTATCTATCAAAGATGATAATAGTTTAAACGAAGTAACGTCTACAGTGTATGACAAAAATAGTTATTATCCTAATGCAGAAAAAATGAAGATTAAAATCATTTTTGATAAACAAAAACAAATTAAAGGTGCTCAAATGGTGGGCAATGTTTCAAGTCAAATAGGAAAACGATTAGATGTATTAGCAACTGCCATTCAAAGACAAATGACTCTTAATGAAATACTAGATTTAGATTTATCTTATACACCACCAATTTCTTCACCATGGGATCCGATCCAGCAGGTAGTGCAAAAGGCGCAAGGATATTAATTGAAAGTCTCTGTAAGCAGTTAATACTAGTGGGGAATGTTAGCTTAAAATTGGCCTAAGAAAAACATTATAAATTTAAATCTATAAAGAGACTAATATAGTCTCTTTTTTTATTACTTATTATTACCAACTTGATTATTAATCTATGCTTGTTTGATTAATTAACTTATAATAGTGTTCTTATGATAAATTTATTAAACTATATTAGTAAAAAAAAGAGTTTTAACTTATTTGAAATTAAAATTAGATAATATTAACCGGCAAATTTTATTATATATGATTGATTTTAAATAACCCCTTTTTTATAATAATCAATAATTTTATCATTATTAATTATTGAAGTTGGTTTTTTAATTTATTAGAAAGCAAGGTGTTTGAAGTTGAAAGCTCATTATGATCCGTTGACGGAATATATGTTGATTCATGCTAATCCACATTTTCATCACCCGTTGACTTATTATGAACGGTGTCAAATTGATGTCCTTTGGAATCAAGCACATCTTCATAATATGGCAGAAATTGCCCGCATTTTACATCGTCCGGAATGGACGATTAACCGTGAAATTCGGCGGGTGCAACGTTTTCAAGATTATCATTCCACGAAGCAACGTAAATTGCCCAAAAGGTTTCATAATTATCACTACGATGCTAGTTTAGCTCAAGCGTTAGCGGATCAGCGTCAGGAAAGTAAAACTTTACCCCGAGCAGATAAATATACGGTTAAACAGGGAGAAGTGATTGCCGATAAGATT
>NZ_JBSJYT010000014.1:0-13124 GCF_053711055.1 Ligilactobacillus sp. LYQ135
CCGTTTTACCATGTAAAATCTGCCGGGGACGCTCATTAATCTCACGCGCGACAGCTTGAACATCACGGTCAATTAAACGCTCAAAACTAGTACCCTTCGGGATATATTGCCGTAACATGCGATTACAATGTTCATTTGTTCCTCGCTCTTCTGGTGAGTACGGGTGACAATAATAGGCTTTAATCCTTAATTCATCCTCTAAATAATTCATGACATCATGATTAACAAATTCCGATCCATTATCAAAAGTCATCGACTTTACGATATGGCGTGCATTGTCACCGAAAGACTGCCAAAAACGTTGTAAAACTTTGACAATCGCACCACCGATCTGTTGTTCAGCGATAAAACACTGATAATAACGAGTTTTTCGTTCGGCAAAAGTTACGATCACTTTATGCCCACCCCGCCGGGGAACGACACAATCAACTTCCCAATGTCCAAAATATTTGCGAGTATCAATCGTTTTTGGTCGCTCTTCAATCAAGATCCGTCGTTGACGCGCTGACACCCGTTGTTCCTCTACAACTTCTTGTTGCTGTTGTTGGCGGGCTTGCTGTTTTAATTTCCGCATACTATCCGATAAACGTTTCGGATTATGACGCTCATGTAAGGGATTATTCAAATCCGTTAAATTAACATTGGGAATCCGTCCAGCTTTAATCCAAGTATAAATAGTCTGATAACTAACGTTAACTTCCGGGCAACGTTGCGCAATCGCCCGTGGCGACCAATGATGATTTAAAATCTTATCAGCAATCACTTCACCCTGTTTAATCGTATATTTATCTGCCCGGGGTAAAGTTTTACTTTCCTTACGCTGATCCGCTAACTCTTGGGCTAAACTAGCATCGTAGTGATAATTACGAAACCTTTTAGGCAATTTGCGTTGCTTCGTGGAATGATGGTCTTGAAAATGTTGTACCCGCCGAATTTCACGATTAATCGTCCATTCCGGACGATGTAAAATGCGGGCAATTTCTGCCATATTATGGAGATGTGCTTGATTCCAAAGGACATCAATTTGACACCGTTCATAATAAGTCAACGGGTGATAAAAATGTGGATTAGCGTGAATCAACATATATTCTGTTAACGGATCGTAATGAGGTTTCAAATCCAAACACCTTGCTTTCTAATAGCTTCAAAAACCAACTTCAATAATTAATAATGATAAAATTATTGATTATTATAAAAAAGCGGTTATTTAAAATCAATCGTATCTAGCAAAGTTTGCTGGTTAATATCATCTAAGCCTAAATAAGTAAGTGTCCGCTTTTCACTAGTGTAATTTAGTAACTTCATTACAAAAGCAATATTATGATGAGTTTGCAGGTAAATTTGATAAGCACCCGTTTTACGCATGGTATCCGTACCCAAATAATCTAAATTCAATAAGTTACCAACTTTTTGCATGATTTTATAATACTGATGTGGACTTAAATGTTTAGCTGGGTTCTGTATGGAAGGAAATAACCATAATGAGTTGATATGATATGTTTCACGCCAAAGACGATACCTAACTAAATCAACTTCAATCGGATCTAAATATAACGCAGTTGATGAATTCAGATAAGCATTTAACTTAACCTTCCCGTATCGATCAAAAACATCATGATAACGTAAACTAAGAACATCAGAAACTCGTAATAAAGTAACTTTGCCGACTTGAAAGATTGTATAATTACGAATCCCATATTGAAAATGATTCAATAAAGTATCTTCAACTTGTTTTAAAATTTGCTCATCTTTAATTGGTAGAACTTTTGTTTTTATCATAAAACATCTCCTTCATAAATTTTTTACTATAAAAAATTTTTAAATAATCTATTCAATCAATTAAATAATTATACATAAAAAATAATTATTACTTTTATAAAATATAACATTAGATAAAAAGGATATGTCTTGTTAAAGACATATCCTTTTAAGAATATAGTTTATTTAATATATCAATGATTGACAATCCTATCTCTTTAGCAAAATTTACAGGCACTGCATTGCCAATTTGTTTATAAATAGAGCTAACTCCACCATTAAATTTCCAACTATCAGGAAAAGACTGAATTCTAGCATATTCTCTAGTAGTAAATGGACGTGTTTCATCTGGATGACAACGCTCAGTCTGCTTTTGACTAGGCGAAGTAGTCAATGTTAATGAAGGCTCATCCCAACTTAATCTTCTAGCCATTCCTGTTCTACCTCCAGTTGAATACCAACTTGCTCCCATATAATCTTTTGCTATATTTACAGGCAAATCTCTCCAATATCCTCCGGCAGGCACCATTTTTAATACATCATATTTCTTTTTTGAATACTTAACACCCAAACTTTTTGGAACATTTTTTAATACATCCCTTAAAACTGGCTTATAACTATGAGGTAGTGGAAACCTATATTCTAAATTTAAATCATTACGAATACCAATTAAAATCATTCGTTGTCTTTTTTCAGCCACTCCATAATCCCACGCATTTAAAACCTTATATTTAGTTGTATAACCAATTTTTTCAAATACATCAATCATTGTTTTTAATGTTTGACCATGATCATGAGTTGTTAATCCTTTTACATTTTCCACAAGAAACATCTTAGGCATTACTTGTTTTAGTACTTTTGCATAACTATAAAATAAAGTTCCTCTAGTATCTTCTAAACCTAGTCTTTTTCCTGCATATGAAAAGGATTGACAAGGGTATCCTCCGCTTAATAAATCAATTTCCACATTTTTATCAATAAAATCATAGATACCATTCTCAGAGGTAACAACCTCTCTAATATCTCTTTCAATTACATTCCAATTAGGACGATTTAATTTTAAAGTGCCAGAGGCATTTTTATCAATCTCAACTAATCCAACATTATTAAAGCCAGCTTGTTCTAACCCTAAAGCTAACCCACCAGCTCCCGCAAAAAGTTCTAATACATTATAATGTTTATTAGGAGTTACCTTTTTAGTATCAATAAATTCATTATTTTTTAAAACAACATCATTAATATTTTCTCTAACCTTATTTTTTTTATTTATTGCATCTAAAACCTCCACACCTAAAACATCGATTAATTTACATACATTACTTTTTAAAGGATTAAATTTATGTGATAATATAAAAGATAGTTGGTTTTTGGAGATTCCCATAATATTTGATAATTCTGTCTGTGAATGAATGTTATTCTTTTTCATTAATTTAATTATTTGCTGTTTATCTAAAATGAATTCCACATAACCACCGCTTTTTTAATGTATTTTGTTAACATTTTATAATGGTTACTACAAATTGTCAAGGAGGATATTATATGACTTCAACTAATAAAAAGAGTTGTCCAGAAAGTACTTTATTAAATAATGCAGAAGAATTTTTTACTGAGTTCTTTAAAAAAAGAATTACAACATATGACAAAAGAAAAGTAAATGACTTTAAAACTAATCCATTTATAATTAGAGCTCTAGCTAAAAGTGTAGCGAATGATATTAATGCAAATTCGAAAGCAAAGGCACTAGTATATCCTTATGCATTAGGAACGTCTATTACAACTGCATTTGGATCACAAATTCAAAAATTTATTACTAAAACGGTTCCCACTTGTAAACCAAGTTTAGTTGAAGGAATGGATATAGAATATACTGATATGCTTGATGGTAGAACTAAATATTGTCAATTAAAATCTGGACCACAAACAATTAATAAAGATGATATAGAAACTATTGAAAGCCATTTTACGAAAGCACGTCGTCTTGCAGTAACTAATAATAATTCTAATATTAAAATTGAGGACTTTGTACTTGGAGTTATATATGGATCACATGAAGACTTAAGTACAATGTACAAAAAAATAGAAGAAGATGGCTTTATTGTATTATCTGGTACAGATTTTTGGAATCATTTAACTGGGTATGATGACATGTATGATAAATTAGTAAATATTGCCCAAAATGCAGCTGAAAAATCAAATATGAAAAAATCCATAGATAATTTAATTAAAAAAGTAGAAAATTACATTACTAAACATCCGGATTTATTTTAAAAATTAAAAGAGGTTAGATTTAAATCTAACCTCTTTTGATTTTATGCTTTATACATTTAATAATTTTATAAATTATTAAATCAAAAAGATATCAGTATAATATAACAAAAGTAATCTATAATGTGACATGGAATTTTTATTATGGTTATCTTCACGCTGAGATGATGTCAGTTTCCGCCTAAAGGGACGTGGAAAACAAAAAATTATTTTCCCGATCTACTGTTTGTAACATAGAATTTACCCTCCTAAAAAATTAAATTAATGATTCCTTGTTATACCTAAAGAAAAACTTATATTAATTTGATTCTTTTTTGTGGCTTCTCGCCACACTCACAAGCTGATGTCAGCTTGACCACATTTACCCCCGCCTTCCAGGAGCGCGGAAAACAAAGTTTTGTTTTCCCTACCTTAAGGGTCTTTTGGTTTTGCGGTCAAGGGTTGCCTTTCGTTTCACTCAAGCGTAATGCCCCTTGACTCTTAATTTAATCCGTTCAAGCGCTTTGCTTTGAACTAATACTTTTAAATGAATTATGCTTGATAAATTTATTTTATGACCTATTCTATAAACTACCTTTATTTATAATAATTATTAACTAGCTTTTCTAAGTAATAAGTAATAGCATACCCATAAATTTATGATGATAAAAATTAAACAAAATATGGTTATCAATATAAAATGAATAATACTAAAATTCCATATCAAATTAATCAAAATACATGTTATAAAGAATGAGGTAATACCACCTACTAATCCCGGAACATATTTTTTCAAGTAAATTGATTGTACTATATGAAAAATTATATGAATATTATATGCACTCATAAATCCGGCATAAATTAAACTTGTAGTTTCATTTTTTTTGTATAAACATAAAAATGAAATTAAAAGTAACAAGATGAATTCTTCAAACACGACACTAGCAAATTTAGCAGTTGATAAACTTGTAATTTTTCGATTAACTTTAATAATAGATTTTGGCAAATTGTAATGATGAGAAAACTTTCCAAATTTTTTAAAATAAATGATTTCTTCCATTTCATGAAGCATAAAAATTGAAGGAAATATTGATATAACAAAAACTGTTTGTAGCATAATATTTCTTCTCCTAAAAAATTAAACTAATAATTCTTATTGATTACCTATCATCCTAAAAAAACCCATATTGATTTTATTCTTTAAGGTGATTAATTTCATATAGTTTCTTTAAATCACTTACTGGAAGAATTTCATCTTGATACTCGACATGATTTGTTTCTTTATCAACAATATATTGTTCAGTATACGTTGAACTATCACCTTTTTCTAAAGAAGTGACGGTAATTAAATAATCATTTCCTTCATCTGGATCATCATAAACAACAATCTTACTATTTTTTGAAGTAATCCAATTATTATGAAGATTTTCATGTTCATCTTTAATCACTGCGTTAATTGGTTTTTCATAAGTTTGTTCGATCATATAATGCTTAATCCCAAAGATACCACCAATTATTACAGCTACTAAAACAATCAATCCTCCAATACCGATAAACACTTTCTTTTTTTGATTATTCATTTATCTAACCTCCTTCATCTTAGAATTATTATAACATAACCATTTCGTTATTCTAAAATGCCCTTAAATTTGTTACCTTGTCCTGTTGCTTGTTATACATAAATTGATAATGAATTGTCTGTTTACTGTCTGATTCATTACTATTCGTTTGGACTGTTCCAATAAAGACACCATTGATATTATCGCCATCAACGCTTTCTGGTGAAAAATAGATGTTTGATTCAACTAAAGTTGATGAAGCGTTTAAATCTTGTAACTGCTTTTGCGCTTGGCTATTTTTCTTATTACCATTGCCACCACCAAAATATTGAATCACACCTTTTGTCGCATATTCTTCAGCGGTCTGTTGATTTGATAACCAATTATCAGCGTTCCAATTCTCTAAATTATTAAATAAGTGTTGGACGGTTTCATTAGCTTGTGTAAACTCACCCTGATTGTCCTTTTGATCAATCACGACATTTTCACGTTTTAACTTCTTATTCTTCTTTTGCAGTTTTTCAATTTGTGAACTTTGTGTCTGATTTTCTTGTTTTAATTCATGATTACTATGCCACAAAACCAAACAAAATATAGCTAATACACTACAAGCTAATATCCATAAATAATTATTATTTTTTTTCATTTCATTTTCTATTCCTTTCTTATCTAATGATGATATAAATTACTTTTGATTCTGCCATAACGAATCTTAGTGATATTATTATAATTTGGATCATTTTTCGGCCAAACTTTCTCTTTGACGATCCCTCTTAATTGTTCATCAATCATTTCTCCATTACCGATATAAATTCCGACATGACACAACTCACCTTCATCAGCGCTATCAAAAAACACAAGATCGCCAGCCTTAGCGTCTTTTTCACTGATTTCATCGCATGACTGGTGGAACTGTTGTTCCGCTGTTCGTGGTAATGTTACGCCGATTTTGCCAAATGCCCATAATGTAAAACCAGAACAATCGGTTGCCCCATGAACCGCTTTAGCGGTTGCGGTATTATCTAATGAGCTTGGATTCCCACCATAACTATAATTTTGTGGCACTTGATCGACCCATTTATTTGCCCATTTCGATAAGTCATTCCACCATGGATCACTTGGTCCTTTTACATTTAATGCTTTCCCTGCACCAGCGTTACACGTTGCGTTTGTATCCGTAATGGTCGTTGAATTATCATTTGTCGTCGCTGTTTTACTATCTTTAAATTTGTTATACCAGTTGACCGCATTTTTTGCGCGAACATCATTGCGGGCTTCTTTACTTCCAGCCCGTTCAAATCTTAATTCCCATTGAACCGCTGCGGTTGCGGGGTCGGTTTGTGATTTAGCGTAATCGCCTAAATTAGCCTTCTCTGCGCCATTGGCTTCTTCATATAAAAACATAATTTGCGCTTGGATACTATCAGGATTTTTGCCGTGTTGTTTTGCAAAACTTTGTTCATTGGTTAAACGTTCACCTAGCCATTGACAAATTCCATGTGCGCCTGAACTTGGATTAGTTGAAGTCGGGTTTATTTGTGATTCTTGTTGTAAATTGCCTAATACACCCGCCACGGAAGCTGGCGTCCACCCTTTACTGATCAAAAAATCCCATAATTGTTTCGCATTTTTCTCTTGATCTTGCGAAACATTGTTTCCTTGAACATTTAAATTATTAGCGCAATCTAAATCCATCGTTTCTGATTTATTATTTGACGAACCAAACATTGAAATCATCATTACAATCAAGATAATGATTAAAAAGAAAGGTAATAAAGTAATGATTAACCATCTTTTCCAATGTTTCATCATTAATCACGCCCTTCTCGTAAATCTTCTAACCGTCTTTGATAATTTTCTTGCTTTTTCCGTTTAGTAATATCATTTAAATCTTTTTCAGCTTGTTTAAATTGTTGGTCATGATGATTAATATTAGGCATTGGTGAAAAGTGTTTTTGATTATTAACATTAATTTGTTCTTGATGTTTAGTTTCGTTATGTTGGTTTAAACTATGTTGATTATGCTCATAAACATTTTGTTGTTTGTGATTAATATTTGGTTGATTAACATCATTATGAGTGTAATTTTCTTGATAAATTTGTGGTCGCTCTTGTTGGCTACGTTCTGTTTTTTGTGGTTGTTGTGTATCTGTTATATGAATAGGCTTCTCCTGATTTCGATTAATATTATCCTGTTCTGCATGTTGTTTACGTACTTTTTGTCGATTTTTAATATCTGGCTTATTATTTTTATTAACGGACTTGTTATCTTTTTTACTTGTAACTTCATTTTGTGGTGTTCGTTTCGATTGCTTCATTTTTTCTTGTGCTTCGGATACATCATTAGTCGTCTCATTTGGTTTTACACCATTCTTAAAAACTAAAATCCGTTCTTTAACTTTATTTAATCCGTCTTTACCACGTTCAATCCGATTATTCCATGTATGCAATTTTTGTACGGCTTGTTCTTTTTGATTTTGAACCGTTGTAATAACTTGTTTTGAAGTTACTTGGTTTAAACGTCCATCGGTTAGCTTTTGAATAATCTTATTGCGATTCTTCCATGCAAAAATTAAAATCAAATAAAAAATAAACGCATTTAAAAAGTATCCTGATAATGAATTTGGCGGAATAATAATATCAATGACACTTTGACAAAGATTAATTCCTAAAATCGCTAAGACTAATACCGCTTTGGAGATAAATAACATCATTACGTCCATTAAGCCTCTAAAGAAACTATCTGAATATTTAGGAATTAAACTTAGTAATGCCATTACTGGTAATAATAAATCTAATAACAACGCAAAGATTTGTACCGCTAAATTAATAAAACCGACCATAAATAATGGAATTCCATAAGCTAATGAAACTAAAGGTGAAAATAACGTAATCAATACTTTATAATACATATGACTTTTCTTAGTATATTTATTACCTTTCCTATTGACATTATCACTAATATGACTTTGATCCTTATCATAATTAGTTGTTAAATATTCATACGGATCTTGTTTATCTTTTTGAACCGCTTCCGCCGTTGTCTTACCATAGTTCATTAAATAATATGGTCGCTCAATCGCTTCTTCAAAATAAACTTTACGAACAACGTCCGTTGCACTCGCATTTTTTACTTTTTCAGAATCATCTAATGTCATTAATTGACCTTGAGCGGTCGTTGAAATTGAATTAAATGTTTTTAACATAAAACTTGAATTTTTAAACCACACCATTGAAAAGCCAACAATTACTAATGAAAGTACGACCCGTTTAATTCCGTCTCTTTCATTCTTAAAGGCAAAATGATAAAATCCCGCAATTACCGCTAACACAAATAAAATAATGCCAAATTTACCAAAGATTGAATCCCATAAGTTCCCTGTTAAATCGGTAACGTGATCAATTAAGTTATTAATCGCATCATTAACCGTGGAAGCACCAAACATTAATTTCAACGCATAATCAAAAATCCGATAAATAAAGCGGTTGATCTCCCAAAAGAAACCAGCTAATCCATTCATCGCTTTAAAAATAATTTCAGTTATGCCACCATCTTTCATATATGGATTAAATGAATCTAATGTCTTTGAGATTTCATTCATGTCATAACCTTGAAGAACATCCTTAACACTTTCAGCATGAACATTGATTACACTTGCTAATAAAAAAAAACCGACAGTTAAAGCTATCAGTCCATATTTTAAATATTTACTTTTCTTATTCTTATTCTTATTCATTTTCTCACCTACTTAATCCAACCCACCCACCACTTACTTAATTAACTAACATTAAGTAAAATTAACTGTACTTCATTAATCATATAATTCTTCACTTGCCGAAGAAGCCGATTTATTAATCGTCTTAAAGGAACTCGTCATTTCATCAAATAGAGAATGTACGGCAATCTTGCCCACACGTCCGTATATATCTCTAAATAAACATTGTCCTTTAATCATATTTGCCAACCAGTTTAAATTTTGTTCATTGATCGGTAGCTGTACATGTTGTAAAATCTGTTCTCGTTCAGAAGGTTCATCAAATGCAAATAATACTCCAAATTGACCATGATCTTCTTGATCAGTAATATCAGCGACCGACTGGGTCGCATACAATAACATGTTATTTTGTGAACGTCCAACCCGTTTCATTGATTTTAAAATCTTTTTTCCGTCTTTAGCCACGTTAAAAATCCATGCTTCATCAAAGACTTCGGCTGTGTACGTATTAGTATCATCAGAACCAAACTTTTCACAAAACTTACCTAATGGAATCATTAATGCCACGGATTTCTTTTCTAAATCAGAATAATTATCCGGGTTATCGCCTTCTTTTGGCAATTCCAATCCTGAAACTTCTAGAATATTAATCCGTTCTTGTAAAGAAACGGCGTCATTAGTTCCGTCAGAAAAACCTAACTGTAACACTGAATCGGTAACCATTTCGTATAACAAATTGCCCGCACCCCGAATTTCAGGATCTTCACTTTGTTGTAAGATTTCAATTACATTTAACATACCGACTTTTTGTCCTAGCTCTCTTTGATTAATGACGGTTTTAATTGCCTTCAAAATTGCCGTTTTAGCAGTGTCTTTATCTTTGGTTGAATAAATTTGTTCAATCATCGCTTCTGCTGTATCTTTAGCATCAGAACCCTTAAGAAAGACGATTGGATCTAACACACCCCAGTTTCTTTTATCAGTGGCATCTAAAGTTACGTAGTGGAATGATTTAAGATGATCAACAAATAACGGGTACTTTTCCTGCATTGCTTGACTATCAATAACTTGATTAAACCAATGACGAATTTCTTTTTTCGGGTCAATATATAAAAGACGCGTTTTCATAAACGACATATAGATAAAAAGTAATTTTACTAAGAAGGACTTTCCTTTACCCGTTTCACCGGTAACCGCAATATGCGGACTATCTGTTTTAGCGCCTTTAATTCCTTTATTCGCGATTGTCGGATTAAATAACACAATTTTTCTTGAAGAATAAATTGATTGTTCTAATGACTGACTTTCTGCCATATCATCAACTCTACCAATATACCAACCAACGTTATTACCTAAGCGGTTACTGACAGCAAATAAATTTTCCGCAAAGCCTTCGTTATTGGTTACTTGAATCCAATTTTTCGCTCCTTGAATTGATTGACCTTGCAATAATTGATAAAACAACGCGAGTTGATCAGCGTTTGGACGATAGGCTTCAATTTCTCTTAAGCCTAAGCGATTAATTAAACGATCACTTCGTTCTTTAATCTCATCTTTATTATGACCAGTAATTACAAAACACGCTAACCATCTCAAAATCGCTTTCCCATCTTCAATATCATTTTGAAGTTCATCAACTAATAACTGATTGGTTACATTTCTTTGACTATCACGCTCTCCGGTTTGATAGGCTTCTTGACTACTACTTTTGAAACGCCGACGTAAACGTGATAACTGGGAATTTAACCCATTCAAACCTTCAACTTCTTCATACTGTGCTTTGATTTGTAATTCTACGGGAAACTTCAAACTTTGCGCCACTTCGTATAAATGCGTAAAGCTGATATTATCAGGTAAAGCGCCAACTGGAATAAAGGCAACGTAACTACTGCCATTTTCATTTTCTAACTTGAGACAACCTTTTTCAGTTGGATCTAAAATTGTATCGGTGATTTTATATAAATCATGTTCTTTACCAGTTGCTAAAACATTATGTGGCAACTCTCTTAAAAAGTTGTAATGCAACAGGTACGCCAATTCATTCTCACTAATTGGCGAACCGTTAATGGTTCGCATCACTGAATCTAACTCATTTAGATCTTCGCTAAATTGCTTAAAATAATTAGCATCAACTTCCATATCATAACCAACTGCGGTTAACAATTTTCGCACTAAGTAATCATAAGAATCTTTAACTGCCCCTTTGACGTTATCGGCAGTTTGAAAGTTTTTCAATTTTATCCCAATTAAAAACTCTTCATCAGTAATTGTACCTAATTCATATTCTAATTGTTTTACGGTTTCACTAGCGTAATAATGTGCGACATCATCAGCGCTCGGTGAAAAATCCTTTGCTAAATGATTAAAGCGATCCGCTAAATTCATATCTTTAGGCAACATCATTAAATGCAATTCTTGATATTTGGATAATGTCCCGTATACAAAAGACATCGTCTTTTTATTTTGTTCTTTGCGTTCTAAATCATTAATCGCAATACTTTCAGGCTTGATTTTGTAATATGCCCATACATCACCCGCTTTAGTCAGTAATAAATTATCCTTAAATAATTTAAACGGAATTTCTAACTCCATATTAATAAATTCCTCCTTTCATCATAGTCATAACTAAATAAACTTCTAGAAAAGTAAAAGTTCTCTTAACACTCTTTCTAGAAATGAAGATTGTAACTTCTCAACAATATCTCTGACATCGTCTTCAAATAAATATCCGTCTTCAATACCTTGATAGCGAGTAGTTCCTTTATACATGCTGACTTTAATATGAAAAGCATTAGAAAAGCGAAAACGTTCATTCATAAAGAACTTGCCGATATATTTTGGCGCTAAGTTTTTAAAGCGTTTGTCCAAATTTAAGGTTTTCTCCACCCATAACATATATTCAGCTTCTGCTCGTTTTTCATTTAACAATTTTTGTCTATTGCTCAATCATGAAGCCTCCTTTAAGGTAAATTCCGCCGGAATTTATCTGATAATCTTGTCCTAACTTTTCATAATCAAGGTAATATGATAATTTTTCTGGAACATCACCATAATAACCATGTTCAATTAAATAAGTTCCGAGTTCATCATTATCATGAATGTTAGGAAAGAAAGTTAATTTATCTTGATAAGTAGTCAGTACATCGTACATATCTTTAAACCAACCTTCATCAATCATCGCTTGCGCATTTTCAACAATATAATCAGGTACATTATCCATAATGCGTGCCGTTTGATTCAAATGATTTAAACTATCATATTCACCAATCGTAAATGGTGCTTCATAATCAGTAATCGCAATTTCGCAATCATCATTAACCTTTAAAGTTTCATAAACCTTTGCTAAATTGGTAGGTAGTTCAAACCAATCTCCGATTTGATCATGAATATTTTCAACATAAACATTAATCGTTCTTTCCATTGTTATTTGCCTCCTTTATTTTGTAATTAAACGGTTCAAAGACATATTTTTGATCAATATAATTAGTTGCCACGTCGTGGCAAATCTTCTTATGTTTTAATTTATAGTTGAAAAAGTATTTAACGTAGTCTATCAAAAACCACATAATATTTTTTCCGTCTGGTTGTAAGTGTTCAATCACTCTTACCACTAAATAAGGAACGCCTAAATAAAAAACAATCCCAAATACTGAAAGATAGTGATCAACAAAACTAACAAATTGATGAAAAAATAAAAACAGTAACAATAACGTCATTACATAAATGCCAATATCTCTTAATTTAATGAAATATGGTAAAGATACATTATTGGTTAGCTGTTTAATCTTAATTGGTTCATTAAAAACATTACGGTAATTGTAAGTCGGATCTTTCTTCATAATGATCA
>NZ_JBSJYT010000015.1:0-7315 GCF_053711055.1 Ligilactobacillus sp. LYQ135
TTCCTCCTTGATCATGAATAAATTCATCAACAAAATATGTCCGACTTTGTTGACGAAGTCTTAAAGTTACATTTTCGAGTTGTTGAATATTAGTATTACTATTTTGTAAAGTGATTAAACATTGGACAACTGGATTTTCCTTACTACCATAAACGGTTAGATTTTCTACTTTAACAACTTTAAATTGACCGTTTAAGCCTTCCGGCTTAGCCATTAAAAAGCTCATTTCTTTAGGCGAAGAACTTGCGTATTTATCTAAAAATGATTTTGTAAAATCACTAACCGCACTTACGGTTTTAGTATGATTATTTTGTTGACTACTATAATTAGTCTTTAAACGTCCGACATGCCCCACGGGGTCAACTGGTTTAGCAAAATAAGGATAGCTAACGACCGTAAATTGATGATTCTTTTCTTTAAAGGGAATATTTAAGTAATCTGAATGTTGATAATCTTTTTTATCTTTAGTATGTTGCGTATAATTAACTTGATATTGTGCAACTTTAACACCATTTTGAGTAAACACGCTGTAAAGCATGGCACTTTCTAAAGTTTGACTATCATCAGAAGCCTTGATTGTTCCGTTTAAATTAGTTGCTAAATACTGTTTTAGTTCCTTATTGCGCTTTTTCATTTCATCAGCATTATTTGGAATATTCATATAAACGCCTAAAAAGTCTTGCATATAATGATCTAATAACGGACTATAAGCACTAATTCCCGTTGACGCATTATCTAATTTCTTTTGATAAGTGGAAACTTGTTTTTGGAGTTTTTCATTTTGTTGTTGTACCACACAAGACTTAATCCACGCTAAAGTTCCCGAAGAAAAAATAAAAACCATTGCAATTAATACAATGATTTTTGCTGACTTCATCTTCACTTTTTTACGATGAACGGGGATTTTATCAGGTTCACGTTTCTCTTTTTTCTTAAATTCAAATTTACCGAGTTTAATTTTTCTCACACCTTTCACTTGAAACTGATTAAGAAAGATGTAATAATATAGTTGTAATAAAAAAGGAAGATGGGCTGGTACACATCTTCCTATGAGATCCGTTTAAAGCGGTGACCAAGTAACTTTTAAAAATCAAACCGTTACTCAATCAAAGTTGAGGAGCGGTTTTTATTTTGCTTATTTAAAGTGCTTGATCAACTCAATGATCAGTTGCACTAAGGCAATGGTTGCGGTGAAGACCGCAATCATCAAGCAAAGTGCCTGGTAGACAGACACTGCCTTCTCCTCCTTTCTTTAGGAGGAGATAGACCAATGAATTCAGCTTTTCATTGGCATCACCTCCCTTCTGGGATTTGAAGGCCACCGCTTTTCAACTTATCTCATTAACTATTATACTAAAAATCACATCTTACCTCAATTTAATCTAGAACTTGCGTTCCAGTATCTTTTATGAACTAGGATCAAGAATCGTCTTGATCATTTTTCTTTGCCGTTCCTTTAATTTAGCTTGGCGTAACATACTACCAACTTCATCACTCCCTAAAGTGTCATCAATCATTTTTAAGGCTTTAATCGTGGGCATAACTTGATAAGATAACCACGCTCTCGTTTTTTCAAAAGTCATTTCTTGCGGTTCAGTTACAAATTTAATTGAACCGACATCACCTAAAAAAACTTTCCATGGTGGGTAAATGTCCCAATGATGTTTTTCTTTACCATTTGGCGTTAAAAAAGTAACATAGCTTTTGATATAACTAAAAACTAAATTTAATAGCAACTGGTCTTTTTGGTCAGTTTCACTTTCTAAAACTTGTTTGACCATGTTTTGCGCTCTTTTTCCCATGAAACGTAATTCATACCGATTTTTAATATCAATATCTTGTGGCTTAAGATGTTTTTGATGTGCTAATTGATAATTTTTCTGATAAAAACAAACATAAAAATCGCTTTGCATTGAACCAAAGTAAAGCGTGATTCCGGTATCATGATCTTGTTCATCATCAGAACGTTTTATTCCGCCGTGATAACTAGTACTCTTAAATTTACTACGATATTCGCCACGTCTCATTTTTTCTAATAATTTATTTAATGAGATCGCTTCCTTATAATCATTAATGGCTAAATCAATGCGAGTAACATTACCATAATGAGCGAAACAATCACTTAAAAAGTCAAACCAACTACGCTTTTGATACTTTAAATAGGCTTCAAATTGTTGGCAACCTTGACCGGATAACTCAATTAAACTCCCCCGGGGATCACCTTGAGCAGATTCATAAACTTTAATCATATCTAGGCTGAAACGGTCAAGATAACCGTAACGGTGAACATCTTCACTAACAAAATCTTTTTGTTTAATCCGTAGGATTTCATCAAAGATCACTTTTAAATCATGTGTTGGTAGTCTGATTCTTAAATAATCAATTAGAACTTCCATTTTGGTATCATGACTAATTAAATCAACAAAAAAGTTTTTGATTTTTACTAAAGTTTTTTTAGTAGGCGAAACTCCTGATTCAAAACGTTCATACGTCCGTAAAGAAACATTAGCTGATTGAGCCACTTGTTTTTGTGTTAAACCTTTATTAAGACGTAAACTTCTGATAAAATCAGCGTCCCAATTATTTTCATCTTTCATTACTTCACCCCATTTCTTTAAACTCAACTAATTAGACTTCATTTTGGCGGATTTGCATTTTTAAAACCGCCAAATTTAAAACCGCTGAATTAATTGATATAACTACATTCTGGCTTGATTTCGTCTTCGTGTTTTGGTTCAGGTTACCCCCCTGTTAGCATTCGGGGGTTAAACTTTAAGTGAGGTGCTAACGCACCTCACTTGCCGGCTTCCGCCGTTCGCTGGTCAGTCCCTGACCTCGCTCCGCTGTCGCCTCCGGCTCCCCGCTTCTCGGCGTTCACCGGCAAGCTCTTTAAATAACTTAAGAAAGAAAACTCCTTACTTACAAAGGGTGCAAAAAATGCTCGGACATCAGCACCACCAATCGAAGCATAGCCCCAACCACGGATATTATCAGGTTGCACCTTATAATCTTTTTCATTTTCACCAAACATCATCGTATAACCAGACGAAGACATTTGACCTAAAGTAACCCGCAATCCAAATTGATCACGCATACCGTCTTCAAAGTATTTAGCGTCTGGTCGTTGCATACCCGCAATTAAAAAGAAACCTAATTGACGTCCTAACAGAATGATCTGTTTCAACTGTCCTAAGACTTTAGTTTGTTCCTTATATTCTAAATTACTTAAATAAGCGACATATTCATCAATGAATAAAACCTTCGGTTGCATATTGAAAGACCGATAATCTTTACCGATTTCACCGGAATCAGCTAATTTTTGTTGATATTCCTTTTGACGTTCAACCATAGCTTCATAAAATTCACGAATACATTTACCGATTTGCCCACTGGTTGCAAAAACTTTTTCTTTTAGAATTGGTGCTTGATCTAATTGTGATAAATCTGACATTTTTGGATCACAAACATAACAATCAGCCCCTAAATCAAGAAATGCCTTAAGCAAAGCCTGTAAAAAATATGTTTTACCACCACCAGTAACGCCAGCAATTAAGGCATGCGGAAACTTATTATAGTCCCAGACATAGCCATTCATTAATTCAATTTTGCCATTATCAGCGTGAATATCTTCAATTTGAATTCGTTTACTAATCGTATTTGTGTTTAAACGATAGGCTTTATAGCCTTTCTCATCACGCACTTCAAACAAATCACCATAAAGGGCTTGTTCAAGTTGTTCGCCAATATGATTAAATTTATCCTGATTCTTTTGTAAATCCATTGGAAACCTTACGGTTATTACTTGATTTTTATATTGATAATAAACTTTAGGAAAATAAATAATCTTCTCCCGCTTTTGATTATTTACTTTTGTTTTAGTTAAATACAATTTATTATCAACGATCATACGTGCTAGTAATTGACGATGTTTAACTCTTGAAAAGAAACCATTTTTTATTTCGCTGTGTTTATAAGCAAATACAACAATAATTAACCCTGAGAAAATAATAATCAATGGTAAAATTACGTTTTTAGCCGATAAAAAATTAGTGGGACTACGGGCATGTTCCCATAGCATTAACGCAATCCCACCAACTAAAAACGGCAATTCCATTAATAAGCAATACCATAAAATGATATTACGATGAAATTGCCGAATTCTAATTCCTTTCAAATGGAACATTTAATTCACCTTATTTCTTTGTATCCGCTGGATTACTTGGTTTAGTAACCTTATCAATGCTCTTATCTTCTATTAAATCATCAGCAGTAATGCGGATTCCAACTCGTGGTAAAAAGTTATTATTCGGAATCGCATAATTAGTAAATTCTGGATTGATTAGCTTAACTTTTTGACGAAAAGCAAAATCTTTTTCTACTGTGTCAGCTGGCAAAACTACCGTATAGGCTTGACGTTGAGCAGTTGAAAAAACTTCATACCGGCGGTCTTTAATTTCTCCAGTTGGTTCACCGTTCTCATCAGTTCCAATATTTTGTCCCTTACTTTGTAAGAATTGTAACTCACCAAAGGTTTGTTTAACATCAACATCAATGCCGTCTTTAAAAGTCATGTATCTTGTCATAATTTATTCTCCTTTCTTCACAATATCTTTCGCACTTAAACGCCAGTAACTAATTGCTCGATTATCACTCGTAGCTTGTCCAGCTGGCTCTAACTTAGGTTCAATTAATTCAACTTCTGTATCGGGAGCAAAAGTTTTAGATCCTGCAATCACTGGAATTTGCACTTCTAATAAATCTTTCTGACGCTCTGAAATCACATTATATTTAACCGCCGTTACACGTCGATTTGTTTTAACTTCTTCACCTTTACCTTGAAATAACAACTTACCAAAAGTAGAATTTTTTGGAATTAAATATTCATTCATGTTTTTCATTCCTTTCATAAACATCAAAATTATAAAAATAAAAACGAGTTCCAAACTCGTTTCATAAACTAATTATTTAATTTTATTTTATAAAATCAAGAAATCTATTATTCCAAATATTTTCGTAAAAATTAATCATTCTATTAGCTTTTAAATATTCATTATCAAAAGTAGTTGTAGAATTATGAACCATAGTTAATTGATAGCCAAGATCATGTGCTACTTTAATTGTTGTATCAACGCAATACTCAACTTGAGCTCCACAAATTTGCAATCTATTTATATCGAGACGTCTTAATAATTCATGAAGATTAGTTTTATAAAATGAATCAGCATGAATTTTTTCAATATAATAATCATTATCATTATTATGCAAATCAGAAATTAAATTCCATTCAAATGATCCATGTATTAAATCTTCATCTTTATGTTGAATAAAAATTACAGGATCAGTACTTAAATGAAACTGATCAATTTGATTATTAATACTTTCAATTACATTTCTGTAATTATAAATTTTCCCATCTTTACAAACCCCATTCTGCAAATCAATTACTAACAATGCTTTTTTCATCATTTCTCTCCTTTACTACTACTTTGATATGCTTCTTTATAACCTTCAAGGTAATCAATAATTTCATTCAATTTCCCATTGAAAAGTTTATTAATTCGTGTCAAAAGCTTTAATGAAACAAATTTAAAGCGATTAAATTTATCTGATAATCCCTTTGCATACCCTAATTCAAAATCACTTAACTTATTTCTCGTAACATTCTTATACTTATAAGTATAAGAATGAGAATTATATGATGAATAGGCATTATTATAATCTCCATTTTCATAATGCTTTTTTACATAATCATGAATATTGAATTTCATTATAATTACTCCTTAAAAATTAAACACTTAATTTAAGTATATCACTTCCTAGCTTGTAAAATTTCTTTTACATATCTAAAAATATTTTTATTCTCATAATTTTAATTTATCCAGTTAGCTCACCGTTTTCATCGGTTCTGATATTTTGCCCTTTACTTTGTAAGAATTGTAACTCACCAAAAGTTTGATTAATGTCAACAGCAATGACGTCTTTAAAAGTCATGTATCTTGTCATTGTTATTCTCCTTTCTTCACAATATTTTTTGCACTTAAACACCAATAACTAATTGCTCAATTATCATTTGTAGCTTGACCAGCTGGCTCTAACTTAGGTTCAACTAATTCAACTTCCGTATCAGGAGCAAATGCTTTTGATCCCGCAATCACTGGAATTTGTACTTCTAATAAATCTTTTTGCCTTTCTGAAATTACATTATATTTAACTGCCGTTACATGTCGATTTGTTTTAACTTCTTCGCCTTTACCTTGAAATAACAACTTACCAAAAGTTGAAGCTTTTGGAATTAAATATTCACTCATATTTTTCATTCCTTTCTTAAAAATGAGTATTAAAAATAGCGAAATTCAATTAAAAAATTGAGTTTCGCCTATGATTTATATTATATTTTTATATACACTAAAGACATAACTAATAAAATTAATAATCCAAGGACAATCCATTCATTATTCTTTTCACCTGTTTGCGGTAAATTTTCTCTCTTCACGCTACTTTGGCTATCCTTACTTCGCCTACTTGATTCTGCTAAAGTGACGTTCTTTCTTTTTTCAATTGATGATAAACTTGACTTACTTTCAATTAATGAACTTGATTTACTACTTGAGCTACTTTCAATTGATGAACTTGATTTACTACTTGAGCTACTTTCAATTGATGAACTTGATTTACTACTTGAGCTACTTTCAATTGATGAGCTTGACTTACTACTTGAGCTACTTTCAATTAATGAGCTTGACTTACTGCTTGAACTACTTTTAATCGATGAGCTTGACTTACTACTTGAGCTACTTTCAATTGATGAACTTGACTTACTACTTGAGCTACTTTCAATTGATGAACTTGATTTACTACTTGAGCTACTTTCAATTGATGAGCTTGACTTACTGCTTGAACTACTTTTAATCGATGAGCTTGACTTACTGCTTGAACTACTTTTAATCGATGAGCTTGACTTACTACTTGAGCTACTTTCAATTGATGAACTTGATTTACTACTTGAGCTACTTTCAATTGATGAGCTTAACTTATTACTTGAGCTACTTTCAATTAATGAGCTTGACTTACTGCTTGAACTACTTTTAATCGATGAGCTTGACTTACTGCTTGAACTACTTTTAATCGATGAGCTTGACTTACTACTTGAGCTACTTTCAATTAATGAGCTTGACTTACTGCTTGAACTACTTTTAATCGATGAGCTTGACTTACTACTTGAGCTACTTTCAATTGATGAACTTGATTTACTACTTGAGCTACTTTCAATTGATGAGCTTAACTTACTACTTGAGCTACTTTCAATTAATGAGCT
>NZ_JBSJYT010000015.1:7363-11069 GCF_053711055.1 Ligilactobacillus sp. LYQ135
CTTGACTTACTGCTTGAACTACTTTTAATCGATGAGCTTGACTTACTACTTGAGCTACTTTCAATTAATGAGCTTGACTTACTGCTTGAACTACTTTTAATCGATGAGCTTGACTTACTACTTGAGCTACTTTCAATTGATGAGCTTAACTTACTACTTGAGCTACTTTCAATTAATGAACTTGATTGAGCCAAATCACCGTCAGCATTTCCAGAACCAGTCACGTGAATTGAAGCAGCAACGCTACTAATCCCTAGTTGTTCTGATTTAGCTTCAACTGAATTTTCTAAGTTTAATGATCCAGAAAATGTAGGTTGAGTTTGATATACAATTCTGATAGCTTGATGTACATTATCTAAGCTTAGTGTAAATGTATCACCATCAACCTTAATATACTGAAATGGATCAGCAATATTCTCTTCCACTGTAAAATCATTATTTTTATCTACAGATCCCAATTGTAATTGAAAGGAATTCAGAATATATTTCTGAGCACCTTTTAATGTATCAATTATTTGTATATTAGTTAAATCTTCAGAGTTAGGATTATATACTACTACCCATGTTGGAATATCATTTCCATTAAGCCAACCATTTTTGTTAACTTCCCAATTTTGAACTTGCTGATTTTCATTTCCATTTCCACTAAAGGTTAATGTTCCATGAATATTATTATACTTATGAGTTTCATAGTAATTATTAAAAGTTAGAGTACCTTGATGAGCTCCTTTATTAATTATAAAATCACCTATCACATTGCCTTGACTATCTTTAACTGCGAATTCCGTAGTGGCTAAAACATCTATACTATCTGGCACTTCAAAGATAGCAACATCTCCCGACTTTATATTTGTTCCATTAGGAATGCTCCAATTATATGAAACAGTGTAGGATTCCCATTTATTTAAATTATTTTGATCGGTAACATCTTGGCCTTTAGAATTAGTTATTTTAGCATCCTTTACTGCAGTACCTTGAATTGATACAGTTTCGGCTTTTATAAGTTGATTCATATTAATGCCAATTAGTGAAATTATGATGGTAACTATAATTGTTAATATTATATTCTTTTTAAGCATAACTTTTTTTCCTTCTAAATAATATTTATGAATACTATTTAAAAGTAGCAGCACTATATTAAGTTATGCATAATAATTATTAAAGATTATGTTATTAGTAATTAATTTTTTCTTAAAAGAAAAGATTGAAAATTACTACTATGGCAAAAAATAATTTAATAAATTATTTTTTATGATTATACTGAACGTGAAACTAACTTCGCTTTCATTTAATTTTTTATTTTTATATATTTAATGATTTAAACATTAAATATAATTTTTGGTAATTGATATTTCATTTCGTAAAGTTATATATATTGTTTTTTTAAATTACAGGTTCATATAAATTATAAAAACATTATGTTAATCTATTAATATAGATTTAGAGATAAAAACACAGTTTTGGTTGGTAGTCCAAACACAAACTATTATTTTAATATTTGTCAGTAACCTTCCTCCAGGTCGTCCATTCTCTATCTTATTAAATCTAAGGAGGAATTATCATGACTAACTGCTTGAAGTTAACTATCATTTTTGATGCTCCTTTCTATAAAGGAATCTTTGAAAATCAAATTGATAATAAATATTTTGTTGCTGCCATAAATTTAGGAACATCTGAACCTAAGATTCGTGATATTTATCAACTAATCTTGCAAAGATGGCAAACTATATCCTTTTACGCTAGTTCAAAAGAATTATCACAAGTTACTAAAAATATCAGTGTAAAAAAAATGCAAAAACAAGCTCGCCAAAATAAACACAAAGCTGTAAAATTTCACGGAACTAAGGCACAACAAGTTTTACAAGCTCAACATAATGATCTCAAGTTGCAACGCAAACAAATACATAGGCAACAACAACTATTAACCAAACAACAACAATTTGAATTAAAACAACTAAAGCGTCGAGAAAAGCATAAAGGACATTAATTATTTCTATATTTTCTCTAGTCATATAATTTCAATTTATAAATATAAAAGTCTTTGATTATTTTAGTATCCTCATTTGATACGATCAAAATATCAAAGACTTTTTATTATTAATTATTTTTCTGATATGCTTCTCTATAACCTTCAAGATAATCAATGATCTCATGCAGTTTACCATTGAAAAGTTTATTAATACGTATCAAAGATTTTAATGGAACAAATTTAAAGCGATTGAATTTATCTGATAATTCCTTTGCATATCCTAATTCAAAATCACTTAACTTATTTTAACATTTTTATATTTATAAGTATAATTGTGAGAATTACATGCTGAATAGGCATTATTATAATCCCCATTTTCATAATATTTTTTTTTCATAATCATGAATATTGAATTTCATTATGACTACTCCTTAAAGTTTAATAACTAGTTCAATTATATCACTCCTCTTTATATATTTTCTTTTACACACTCCCAAATTATTTATAAAAAGCGAAACTAAATGATAATTTCGTTTTCATTAAAAAATATTCATATTTTCATAACTTTTTGCTTTAACTTTATTAAATTTTGCTATTTTTAGCAATCCCTCCTTCTAAATCGTAATCTGTAATAATTTGTAACAATTAGTTTTTAACTATTTAACTTTCATATTTAACCGCTCCGGTAACTCAATACCATCATGGCGCTTCGCATATCTTCGATATGTGTAGGTTCACTGACCAACGAGCCTCAAATCTTAGAGACATAGCACGCACTTATTCTAGTCCATGACTAACTGTTGAAACAGGTAATCTAACCTGCAGATTCAATTCACAAATTATCAAATCCTTATCTATCCATTTGTCAAAGAACAAACAGTAAAAAGAAACTTAATTTGTAAAATTATCCCTGTTAAATCATGCTACTAAAAAATGAAAATCGTAATTCTTTTTTTCAAGACAGGTAGTAATTTTTAAAGTGAAAACCTTAGTTAATACTGAGGTCTAATTCCTTTTACCACCTTTAGAATACGACACTTAGAAGTAGTGATTTTATCGACTCTTAAGAATTTATTAATACTGCTGTAACATGATGGCAATTATATTACATATAATCAAGTTATTGTAATTGTTTTGTAACTGTATTTTAATATTAAAACCACTCTTTAAATGCGACAAAAAAAGAATTGCAATCACTGCAATTCTTAAATTTTTATTAAGATTGATTTTTACGAGCTTGATAGCGAGCAATCCGTTTAAGTTGTTGCTCAAAGGCTTCTTGTGCCGTTTTACCATGTAAAATCTGCCGGGGACGCTCATTAATCTCACGCGCGACAGCTTGAACATCACGGTCAATTAAACGCTCAAAACTAGTACCCTTCGGGATATATTGCCGTAACATGCGGTTACAATGTTCATTGGTTCCCCGTTCTTCTGGTGAGTACGGGTGACAATAATAGGCTTTAATCCGTAATTCGTACTCTAAACAATCCATAACTTCGTGATTAACAAATTCCGGTCCATTATCAAAAGTCATTGATTTTATAATCCGACACGCATTTGATCCGAAAGACTGCCAAAAACGCTGTAAAATTTTAACAATTTCAAATCCATTTTGTTGTTCAGCGATAAAGCATTGATAGTAACGAGTTTTCCGTTCGGCAAAAGTGACAATCACTTTACGCCCACCCCGCCGGGGAACGACACAATCAACTTCCCAATGACCAAAATATTTAC
>NZ_JBSJYT010000016.1:0-9111 GCF_053711055.1 Ligilactobacillus sp. LYQ135
ACGATAACAAAACAAAATTAAATGCCGATGTAAATGTAGCTCCTTATGCAACAAATCAACCAGATAAACAAGGGCGAGCATGGCGTGGAGATGCTTTTTTAAATAAAACAAGTCGTCAATATAGAAATCGAGAAGAAACAGGAAATGGTCGTACAGATTGGAGGCCAAAAGGATTTCATCAATTAACTAATTTGAAGGATGGATATTCACACGCATATGATCGTGGACATCTTTTAGGATATGCAATAGTTGGTGGTATTAAGGGCTATAATGCCTCTGAAAGTAATCCCCAAAATATAGCAACGCAAACCGCATGGGCAAATGAAGCAGGTAGTCAAGACAATACAGGACAAAATTACTATGAAGGATTGGTTCGCAAAGCATTAGATCAAAATAAACAAGTACGTTATCGTGTAACTAATGTATATGATGGTAGTAATTTAGTGCCTTCAGGAGCACATATTGAGGCTAAGTCAAAAGATGGAACACTAGAGTTTAATGTATTTGTACCTAATGTGCAATCAAACATTAGGATTAACTATGCTACTGGTGTTCCTAAAATAGTAACAGGTGATCATAACTAAAGAGAAAGGGGAGAAAATAATGGCGCATGATCTTAATTTAAAGACAGCAACTATCATTTTTTTGCCTTGCGGATGCGTAGAATATCCTGATTTTGGAATTACAGCAATGGGGGAGATTAAGTCAGAAGATGATTTTAAGATGATCGCCAAGCTGCTTAATGATAAAGTATAGAAAAAATAGAGTTTTATTTTAATAATAGAGCCAACTTTCTTGTATAAGCATACAGGGAAGTTTTTTTATAATAAAAATAATTAAACTACTATATTAAAAAAGAAAAATATTGAAATATAAGTCTTTTTTAGAGAAAAAAGTAAAGTAATATGTAGAATAAAGTAAAGATATAATATGAAGGACTATACATTAAGTGGCGAAAAAGGGAGAAAGAGATTAAAATAACAGCCTTTTAAGTGATTAAAGTATAGTAGTAAGAATAGAAACTATACATAATTCTACATATTACTATACATAAAAAGATGATTAAGCAAAAAATGTGCAAAAGAAAAAAGTAAAGTAATATGTAGAATAAAGTAAAGATATAAAAAGAAGAACTATACATGAAACTACATATTACTATACTTAATCATACATATTACTATACATAACTCTACATATTGCTATATGTAAACGAAAATGTAAGCAAGCGTAGCAAGGGGTTCAGCGTTCCTAAAAGAAAAAAGTAAAAAAGGATAAATATATAAAATTAATTAATAATAACTAACAAAGAACACAACAAAAACATATAAAGTAAACAATCAAAATGCTATACTTAATATATAAATGAGGAGAAGAGCAAAGAAAGGTGCAATAGGATGACGGATCACTACGAATTAAGTAATAAAGTAAATGATTTAAACAATAAAGTAGTAGCCCAAAATAATGACTTGATTAAAAGTTTTCCAGATATGAGATTGGCTAGTATGAAAATATTTGAAATAGCGGTAGGAGCAGTTGATACCAGTGCAGAAAAGATCCAACGAGAAGTATTTTTAAAAAAGAATGCAATATATGATGCATTAGAACAAACAGGGAATAATCGGACAACGCGTTTACGAGAGGCAATGGAACAATTGCAGCAACAAGCGTTATTTCATTTGCTACCAAGTAAAGAAACAAGAGGACATGAGATTATTATTAGTCCAATTAGTAAAATTGAGTGGGATGACAAAGAAGACTATGTGAGTTTGTCTTTCACACCAGATATTCTGCCATATATTACTAAATTGAAAGAGAATTTTACACAGTATAAGTTAGAGTATGTGTTAAAACTAAATAGTCGACATGCAGTTACGATTTATAAAATACTAGTTATGTCTTTTAATAAATATATGAATTATAAAAAAAGTAATAATGTGCCTAAAGAAAAATTATTACAGTGGAAAAATCCGACTATTAGTGTAAAAGAGCTACGTTCGGCTACTGGTACACGAAATACATATCCTAATTTTGCGATTTTTCGTAAAAATGTTTTAGATAAAGCGGTCAATGAGATTAACGAGAAAACAAACTTGATAGTAAATTATGATAAAATACGTAGTGGTCGGCATATTAGTGATATTCAATTTCATATTGAACAGAAAAACGCGAATGCTGCACAAGAGGATAGTAAGCATATTGAAACGGTCAAACAAACACAGGATGAGCGAGAACTGGAAAATGCAAAAATATATGCGGATGCAATGGGAAGTCAGTATACTCAAATGCTAATGGAACGGATGTTACTGAACCCAGCAGATATGACTAACCAATCCACTATGATAGAATTAGGAAAAAATGTATATCCTAAGTATCAGAAAATTAAAACAGAACAAGGATTTAATACTGTAAAGATGCATTTGGACTATGTTCATGATCATATTGGCGATTGGAATAGACATACTAACATTGCTAAATATTTAAATAAAGCGGTAGATGATTACATAAACAAATTAAAATAACAAAAACGAGATGTATATAGAAGTTCCATCTCGTTTTTATTAGATAAAAAATAAGAGTATCTAGTTTGTTCAATCAAACCAAGTAAAAATTAAGAAATAGCGGAAAAAAATAAAATTTGTTAAAATAAATCAATAATTAAAGTGTTTTAAATAATTAATGAAAGGATTTAAAAGCTATGAAATTAATGAGCAGTTTAGCAGAAATAACTAAGCGAGATATGCGAAATAACTTTGCGAATTTCTATATTACTTTTGATTTTGCAAATTTTTATGCAAAGCCTATGCTTAATTTAGTCCTTAACGAAAAACGCAAACCTAAGAATGTACATTTCCTCTCATTTGTTTCCAGATGTATCAATATTTATAGTGAACATACTAAAGATTATCGTGGAAAATCCAAAGAAATAAAACCTTTGTTATCAGAATACAATGCCACTCATGAAATACCTATAAGTATTGAGCGATTGCAAGAATTTACAGGTGCAGATTTAGCAGCAATGCGTATGGCCATCAGAAGTACCAAAGATAGTAAAATCGTTAATGATTTGTACGATGTACTAACATTGGATCTTTATTCTGAGAAACGTGATATTAATACTATTTTTAATAATGTTCAAGCATATCGAGAATTAGATAGACGCCTAATGAGAGCTCAGATTGGCGATGGTACGCGTATATATACTTTATATGAAATTGCAGAAAAAACAGGTCTGTCATTAGATACATTAGAGCATTTAGAAAAAGCTTGTCATTCATTTGACGAGTATGCTAAGACGTATGAGGCTTTAGTAAAAATACAGATGCCATATCAATTTTAATTGAAAAGAGAGATACGTAATGGATGAGCGAACTAAATATTTTTTAGCAAGCGTGGATGCAATTAAGCAAGCAGATACACGTTTAACCGATCGAATTATAGTACGGATGGTTGAGCGTCCTTTAAATTATTTAATCGACTTACGTCATGAAAGACAAATTGTGGATGATAAAACATATAATCTATGGTTTAACAAAATTTTACCTGAGTTAAAATGGCGTATTGAACAATATAATCAGTTGGACGATGAAGCTTTACTACAAGAATGTAAAACATTATGGAAAAACCATCGTCAAAAAATCATTGATGCATTGCAATTAAAAGTAGCGACTATTCGGAATCGTTTTATACAGAAAAAACGTAATGATTTATTAACGATCTATGATATAGGGCATAATATCCCACTATATCCAAAAGGACAAAGAAAATTAGCTAATAAGCCCCTTATTGTGCAGGAAATTCAAAAACATGTGGCAGATTTAAAACAATATGGCGTATTTGCAATACATATTCAAAAAATTTTAAAGAAGCCGAATATATTCTATAACATCGGCGAACTTGGCCAAGACAAATTAACTAGACAACGTGCATTAAAATTGAAACAGCTAGACAATCAATTGGTTGAAATTATAAAGATTGCTGAAAATGTGGATGCAAATTGGAGTACGTTACGTAATGCGCGCAAGCAGTATCATATTCAAAGAGATGAAGAACAGGAATATTTTAAACGTATTAAGAAGGAATCAACATATTTGGATGGCAGTGGTGATAAGAAAAAAGCAATAAAAAATCAAAAAGGCATGATTATATGTATATTATGGATGCGTGAGTTAAATAAAATAAATTAAGGCTCTTAGATTACTTCTAAGGGCTTTTTAATTTATGTATGTATAATTATCTAACTAGCGTTTAAACTTTCTAAATTAACGTAATATGAGGCATAGAATGGATAAATAATATAAAAGAAAGTTAAATATATCATACTATAAAAATATATATTTCTACATTTCTACATGTCTATATTTATACATGTAAACAAAAAACATTTGCGGAATATGTTGTTTGTATCATACAAATGTAGTATTATAAAATATAATTAAAGTTATATGAATGTTATGTACATTTTAGAAAAGGAAAGATGATTTATGACTAACAAAAGTCCCAAGAAAAATAAAAATGTGAGCCAACTAACTTGTGAAAGTTTGGCCAGAAGTTTATTTTGTGCCGATGTATTGAACTTAGATTATGTGTCACTTAATACTATCATGAAAGCTATGGATGCAAAAAGTAATAATGCAGTTACTCGACTTTTAAGAAAACTAGGTTATGAACGTCAACCTTATGTAGACACACTTTCTTTAGAAGAACGTGCGGATGTGTTGTATAAAAGTTTGAAGGTCTTTCAAATGGAAGGACTTAAAGCCTATATTAAATTACTTAAAACTAAGGAAGGTAAAGCTGAGCAAAAGGCTCGACTAGTTCGTAAAAAATTCCCAGAAGGATATAACACACACAAGAAACAAGAGGAGGATGAAATTAGAAAACAACAAGAACGGATGCAAAATCAGTTTGACGATTGGAGTGATTAAATATGAGATTTACAATGCCTTTTGCTCCTGTTTCTGCTGCTAGACCTAATTGGAATACTCAGACAGGTAAGGTCAATAGTCGTAGTTACATGCCTGTTAGATATAAAGAGTGGCGTGAGAAAGCTGATTTTTGGTTTGAAGATTGGCTGGCACAGACAGATTGTCAGCTAATTAAAGAGTTAATCTATTTTGATCCTGACGATAAGTCAACTTTGGTTAAAGATCGTAAAACAGGATTATTTAATCCCTACTTTTACGGTTACCAAGTGAGAATCTTAATGGTTCTACCGCAGAAAAGTAAGAAGGTATTAAGGGCATTTCCATTAAGTGCTAATCAGGCTGATATTGATAATTATTCTAAAGCTGTTATTGATGCAATTTTTCAGTCTAAAAGTTTTAAAAATGCCAGAATTGATGATAGATTTATTCAAGACTTACATGCAAAAAAAAGATTATGTATGCAAGGTGAAGAGCCACATACTGATATAGAAATTTCTATGATTAAAGGAAATTAAGTAACCAGGATTTTGGATGCGAAAAAGAAATACAATATTAATTTGTCTACATTAATACATTTATACATGTATTAACTACCCCACTTCTTTATAAAAAAGAAAACCTGTTAGTGTAAAAATTACTAACAGGTTTTTTTATATGCGAAGTTTTGGATGTACAATAAATCAGTTTAAAAACATAACGACTAAAGATATTGTATTGATTATAAAATGAAATGTCATACTAGCATATATATTATTGTATTTTAAATAAATTGCTCCGATACATGTTCCCATCCAAAAATATAGAGTAAATTCATTTAGTGTATGAGGAGCATGCAGTAAAGAGAATGCAGCTGCGCTAAAGATTAACAAAAGCATATTTAGAATGTGATTGAATTTATCATTGCTACTAGTATGATTAGTAACTTTTAAAATGTAGTTTTTAGTTACTGTTAAAATTCCCCAACGATAAATTAACTCTTCGATAATCGGTGCTAATAACAAAGCTAAAATGATGATATATGCTTTATCTAATAAGCTTGTGTTAAAAGTAGCATTCAAGGATGCCTGATTAGATGTAGTACCAGTTGTATTTATGCCATTGAAAATTATTTGAATGATTAAATTACCAATGCACATTATTAGATACATTAAAAATGAACTGTATAAAAAATTCTTCCAATTATTTTTTAAGTTAATAAGCTGTTGTTCGCTATCATGCTTGTTGTATTTATTACGTATCATGAATGACAATTTAAAAATTAGTATGCAGAAAAATGTACCAAAAATTAATGAGAGGATAAAGTTCACGTGTATATTGTTAGTGAATATGGTAGGACACAACATTATTTCTTTTAATAATATTTCTAATATTGCATAAACTATTGCCGATAGTGTAATCGCTAAAATAGTTATCATGGCAATTAGTGCTACGTAATATATATGCTTGTTCTTATTTTTATTGCACATAGTATTAATTCCCTTCTTATAAGTAAGTGTATAGTATACATTATACATTATTAACAACAGTAAATGTTTAATAATATCAAAAAATGTAAGTTGTAATATATATACAATAATTGAATTTACTAAGTAAAAGAGTGCATAAAAAGTGCATGCAAAAAAAGTGTGTGCATAAAAAATACATACATAAAAATATATGCATGTAATTACAGTATACGTTTTTTACAAAAGTAAATGTTTTATACTATATAAAAAAAACAAATGTATTTTTAATGTAAAATAATTTAATTAAATAAATTAACAATTATTTATAACATACAAACGTATTTAGTTAAGATAATTAATGTTGTTGCCCTACTACATTTGTATACAGTATAATAATATAAAGATGACTTTTAGAAAAAAAGATTAATATTACTTCTATTTGATGATGTCAAAAAATATTGATAGTTATATGTATATTTATTAATATGTTAGTATATTAACTATAATAAAGGCTTTTTTATTTTAAATATAAAACAGTGATTTCACTTTTTTAAAGAACAAAAACAAATTAAATAATTCATAAATTTATTTTTAAAATGCCATTTTTATATATTGTGTTATTAAATTTTGAAGTAAATAAAATAGATTAATATTAAGAGGTGATAAAGGATGAGTGAACCTTACGATTTAATTGAGCAAGAATTACAAATAATTGCCGAAATACAAACATTAGCGGATGAACAAAGAGATATTAAGAGCATCCATCGTAATAACGTTAAATCTATAAGAGCTTGGCGTATTAATTGGAAAAAAAATGCTGAAAGAGTGTCAAAAGCACATACAGGTATTTTGGATGAAGATGAATGGAATTTTCTAAATAATCAAATAAAAGCAATTAATATCCAGATAAGGTCACTAGACGGTTTAGAACTAAAAAATAAACATAGTTATAAGGAATTTAGAGAAAAAGTAACTGATATACAGAGTTATATCAAGAGTGTATGCAATCAAATTGCAGATAAAGAATCACACTATAAGTCAGGTGAAGCAGCATATGTTGCGTTGGAAAAATATGCTAATAAAATTTTGGATGAATATGAGTTAGTAATGCACAAACGGCAGCAGATTGTGCAGAAAAATAAAGTTATTGCAGCGAATAATGCTAAGGAAGAAGATTATTATAGGCAAGCAGCAGAAACTGTTAGACGGATTAATCGTAAATTAGGAGCATTATCATCTGATGGACAATATGCTGGTTTTAATGAGCAAGGTGAAGTGATTTTGATTGATCCTAATAAAGTTAGTCAAGAATGGGCTTACAGAATTATTAAAGCTAATCAAGATGGTTTTAATATTAGAAGCTTAAATGGTTTACCTAGTGAACTTCAGGATATGCTATTTGAAATGTTTAAAGAAGATGAAGATTACTCTCAAGATAATGGATTGATAGCATCTAAGATTGCTCAGTTTATTAATGCTAATTTAAGCGGTATACCAGAGAAGCCTAAAATTGAATATCAAGAAAAAGAAAAAGTTCCTGAATTACCGCTATTAAAGATAAATTTGAACGATATATTTTTAGATGAGCTATCAGTTAAATTAATTAATAAATCTAATAGCATTCCTGAAAATATCTTAGAAGAATTAGAAGGATATGCTCAAGGGAAATTTAGTAATACTGCTAAAAATGCAGATAGAATCAATGAGATTGCTACTAAATACGGAACATTAAAATTAATGATAGAGCCTGAAGATAAGCAGAGTGTCAGAGCCATTAATAAAAAAATACGAGAATTAAAAGATATTTACGGTCAATTTGGTAGTGAACGTAATAGTGCTAAGGGTTCAAAGTTAATTAATAATCTAGTATCTGCAACGAGTGAATTTTTAGCACATACAAGAAATCAGCAACGTGTATTTGATCAATACTATGAAGAGTTTAATTTAGCAGTTACTGAATTAAAGAATTGGATAAATCAGGCTTGGTGGCAAGCAGGAGGACAACCTGATAATCATCAAAAAGCAGGTAAGAATGATCATTCAGAAAGAACTTATGTATCACGAACAAGTAATACTGCATATAAGGGAGAAAGTTTGTAATTTCATGTAAAATCTTAAATTTTATAAAAAATAAAATTTAAAAGAGATAATGAAGTAATATTTTAAGTAAATAAATTTAAATAATTAATATAGATAAAGTATTTATATTAACGTTGTTATAATAGCATTTAAGTGATTAATATATAGTTAATATCTAAAAAAAAATTGACTTATATATTAATAATTTTTTATTTACAGAGGTTAAATATATTTATGCATAGCATATATGAATATAAACCTTAAATGACCTATTAGTGATTTTTAAATTAAGATAGAATATATAGAAAATAAAAGCAATTATACTTAATAAAACGTTTATTTATAAATATTTATTAAAAGGACATAAAGATATAAAAGAACTTAAAACTTAAATTAATTTAATTAACAAGTATACAAATAATCATCATACAAAAGTATGACATAAAATATCAAATTCAAATAAAATAAAAGGGAAAATAACCAAGAATAAATATTAGCAGGACAGAAAATATAGGAGCAGAAAAATATAGGGATGTAAATAGAGAGAACCAAAATTATGCCTCACACAAAAGTGAGATAGAAACACACAAGACTATTACTCATGAGTAATAGTCTTGTGTGTTTCTATCTCACTTTTGTGTGAGGCATAATTTTGGTTCTCT
>NZ_JBSJYT010000017.1:0-2657 GCF_053711055.1 Ligilactobacillus sp. LYQ135
CAACAAAAAACTGTCCCGTTAATACCTCGAGACAGTTTTTTGTTGTACTTAAAAGCTCATATTTTCCGTCTAACAGATTTTATATGCAATTTAATATTTTTATACCTAACAAAAATAGAAGCTCTCAAAAAGCATAATATAGCCATATAAAAGCATAGCTAAAAAGTTAAGAATTATAAAACAACAAACATCTTAATAACCCACTCATTATAACTAATGTTATTATTTAAGTAGTCGATAAAGACTAAAATTTCCCGTATCTTACTTTTACTTATGTCCATAACATATTTCATTATATAAACCTTTTCCCAAAGTCTAATAAATTATTATTAGACTTTTTTATACCTAAATTCTTGGGCAACGTTGCCCAAACCTCCGCAAGCTGATGCCAGCTTGACCGCTTTTACCCCCGCCTTTCAGGAGCGTGGAAAACAAAAGATTTGTTTTCCCTGCTCTTAGGGTCTTTTTTCTTTTCGGTCAAGGGTTGCCTTTCCGCTTTCGCTCCAAGCGTAATGCCCCTTGACTCTCAATTCCACTTGTTCAATCGCTCCGCTTTGAACTCATTTTTCTAATTTTCATTTTGCTAAAATATTTAATTTGCATTTATTAACTCTTATAAAAAATCACTTTATTTTTTATCCTTGAGCGAAGCGAATTTTCTCACACTTTTAAGCACTATTTACATAAAGATTTATCTTTATGTGTATGTGCGCAGTAAAAGCTCGCTTTGCTCATTTACTGATTTCTAAAATTATCCTAAAAGGCGCACTTACACACTCTCATAAATTCGATTGTTTTGTGCTTCTAAATTCGTAAGAGATTTCGCTTCACTCAAACAAAAAACAAACAACAATAACAAAAAAAACAGCATCTAATTAAAATGCTATTTTTCGTTACTTATTCATGCTCTTCTTTATATATTTCTTCATAACAACGTTCACATAAAAAAGACCCTTTATTTTTATAAGATTCAACATCAGAAGAATCAATAATTAATTCTTCACACCGTGAACAAGTATCATATTTTTGAATACATTCCAAACAAATATGTTCCCCACAACTTTTATCATAATATTGAAAACTTTCATCAGCATTAGTACTAATTTCTTTTCCACAAATTGAACAAGTTTCCATAATATCACCTCCTAAACTTAATATACTCTAAACCCAAAAATAATTTTTTCGCAAATTGTCCCACTTGGCAACAACTTCTTCGACAGTTTCTTCTGCACTATTTTCATCAACATTGATTAAATCATCTTCTTTTTTCTTGGAGTCAAACCCTAATTCGTGTCGAATTTCTTTCAAAATACCACCAAATGCAATGGCTCTTGTACCTTTTAACGCCTTTTCCAAGGTTTCAACCACTTTTAAATCACGCTCAACTTCTCCCGTGATTACATCGCTATCTTTAACTTGATACTTCGCCGTTTCATACGCCGAAGCCACTAAACTATTTTTACCCTTTTTTTGATTTGGTTTAATTACTTCAACCCTGACACTTGGCGCATAATCAAGCTTTCTAGCTCGCTGATATAATTTCACCCACTCTTTTTGAGAAATATAACCTGTTCCTTTAAAATAACCAGCTTTTACAAATAAAATAGCGTGCATATGTTGATGATAATCACCACGCTCATCATTAACCGTAATTTCCGTTGATCGCACATACCCCAGTAAATTCTGTTTCACTTTTTTATAATTCATTAATTTGGTAAAAGCCTTAGTCATCTCACGCAAAGCTTGTTTTAAATCTTCACTATCCGCATTTTTCTCCGTTAATGTTAAAAAGATAAACCGCCCTTTTGGCTCTTTTTTAACTGCCTCACTTAAAATTTGCTTTAATTCGCCACTTTGCTTAACTCTTCTTCGCCAATTACACATCGGACACAATCTCCCATGACAGAACCATGTTTGATATAGCTTTAAATGTCTCTGAGAGCCATTTTCAGCCGTTTTACGAAAAGTTAATACATTTCCACACTCTTTTACGTTATGTGCTTTCTTGAACGCTAAAATACGTAAATACTCCGCATACGTCAAATTAGCTAACTTTTTATCTTTCCATGGTCGTTCATTTCCAAATTTATCGACATCTTTTAAAATCTCTTGCATAAAAAAAGTCCTTTCCACCACCCGGCAAAAGAACCTCAATCATTAATTTAATCAAAATAACTTGTTTTTATCGCTATTTACTGATATCATAATAACCGATTTAAGAGTTTTTGTTCCACTGACCGGGTGGAACTATTTTTTTGACCTAATAAATGTAATGTTATGCCTTGATGCTCTAAGTGTCAAGGCTATTTTTGAAAACAAAGTTGTTTCTATATAGTATCAAGACAAGTAGAAATTTTTCCAAAATTGGAAAAATTTAGGGGGAATTCTTCCCCCTTCGCGAAATAAATTTCGCTCCCCTTTACAAAAAATCAACACACCCTCTTGACACACCCCCCCCCCTCATAAATTACAATAAAAAAGTAAAGTATATTTATCATTCCCCCTATGTATGCATACGATAACTATACTTTGAACGCAACAAAAAACTGTCCCGTTAATACCTCGAGACAGTTTTTTGTTGTACTTAAAAGCTCATATTTTCCGTCTAACAGATTTTATATGCAATTTAATATTTTTATACCTAACAAAAATAGAAG
>NZ_JBSJYT010000019.1:0-1513 GCF_053711055.1 Ligilactobacillus sp. LYQ135
GATGTCACACTGCCAAGAAAAGCTTCTAGTGAGAAAATTAATACCCGTACCGCAAACCGACACAGGTAGTCGAGGAGAGTATCCTAAGGTGAGCGAGAGAACTCTCGTTAAGGAACTCGGCAAAATGACCCCGTAACTTCGGGAGAAGGGGTGCTGACCTCCGGGTCAGCCGCAGTGAAAAGGCCCAGGCGACTGTTTATCAAAAACACAGGTTTCTGCAAAATCGTAAGATGAAGTATAGGGGCTGACGCCTGCCCGGTGCTGGAAGGTTAAGAGGAGAAGTTAGCGTAAGCGAAGCTTTGAATTGAAGCCCCAGTAAACGGCGGCCGTAACTATAACGGTCCTAAGGTAGCGAAATTCCTTGTCGGGTAAGTTCCGACCCGCACGAAAGGCGTAACGATCTGGGCACTGTCTCAACGAGAGACTCGGTGAAATTATAATACCCGTGAAGATGCGGGTTACCCGCGACAGGACGGAAAGACCCCATGGAGCTTTACTGTAGCTTGATATTGGGTGTTTGTATAACTTGTACAGGATAGGTAGGAGCCATTGAAGGCGGAACGCTAGTTTCGCTGGAGGCGTTGGTGGGATACTACCCTTGTTGTATGAACACTCTAACCCACGCCGGCAATCACGGCGGGAGACAGTGTCTGGTGGGCAGTTTGACTGGGGCGGTCGCCTCCTAAAAGGTAACGGAGGCGCCCAAAGGTTCCCTCAGAATGGTTGGAAATCATTCGCAGAGTGTAAAGGCAGAAGGGAGCTTGACTGCGAGACCTACAAGTCGAGCAGGGACGAAAGTCGGGCTTAGTGATCCGGTGGTTCCGTATGGAAGGGCCATCGCTCAACGGATAAAAGCTACCCTGGGGATAACAGGCTTATCTCCCCCAAGAGTCCACATCGACGGGGAGGTTTGGCACCTCGATGTCGGCTCATCGCATCCTGGGGCTGTAGTCGGTCCCAAGGGTTGGGCTGTTCGCCCATTAAAGCGGTACGCGAGCTGGGTTCAGAACGTCGTGAGACAGTTCGGTCCCTATCCGTCGCGGGCGTAGGAAATTTGAGAGGATCTGTCCTTAGTACGAGAGGACCGGGATGGACATACCGCTGGTGTACCAGTTGTTTTGCCAAAAGCATCGCTGGGTAGCTATGTATGGATGAGATAAACGCTGAAAGCATCTAAGTGCGAAACTCACCTCAAGATCGGATTTCCCATTCCGTAAGGAAGTAAGACCCCTGAGAGATGATCAGGTAGATAGGATGGAAGTGGAAGTGTAGTGATACATGGAGCGGACCATTACTAATCGGTCGAGGACTTAACCAAAGGTTAAGGACGTGGAAGGTTAAAAGGAATGATCAATAGCTAGTTTTGAGAGAACAAGTTTTTCTCAAAGTAAAATAGTGCGGTGATGATGGCTTGAAGGATACACCTGTTCCCATTCCGAACACAGCAGTTAAGCTTCAAAACGCCGAGAGTAGTTAGAGGAACGCCTCTTGCAAGGGTAGGAAGTCGCCGTGC
>NZ_JBSJYT010000020.1:0-1062 GCF_053711055.1 Ligilactobacillus sp. LYQ135
TTTACCTTTTAGGAGGAATATTAATATGACTACAAAAGTAGGTATTAATGGTTTTGGTCGTATCGGCCGTTTAGCATTCCGTCGCATTGCTGAAGTATCAGACAACTTGGAAATCGTTGCTATCAACGACTTAACATCACCAGCAATGTTAGCACACTTATTAAAATATGATACAGCTCATGGTCAATTTGACGCAGAAGTATCTGCAACAGATGATGCTCTTATCGTAAATGGTAAGAAGATTCCTGTATACGCAGAAGCAGACGCAACAAACATTCCTTGGGTTAAAAATGATGGTGTTGAATTAGTACTTGAATCAACAGGATTCTACACATCAGAAGAAAAGGCATCAGCACACTTAAAAGCTGGCGCAAAGAAAGTTCTTGTATCAGCACCAGCAGGTGACATGCCAACAGTAGTATACGGTGTAAATGATGACATCATCACACCAGATGCAAACATCATTTCAGCTGCATCATGTACAACAAACTGCTTAGCACCAATGGCAAAAGCTGTGAACGATGCATTTGGTATCAAAGCAGGTACAATGACAACAACACACGCATACACAGCAACACAACACTTGCAAGACGGTCCAGACCGTAAGGGTAACGTACGTAACGCACGTGCAGCTGCACAAAACATCATTCCTCACTCAACAGGTGCTGCAAAGGCCTTAGGTAAGGTTATTCCAGAATTGGACGGTAAATTAGACGGACACGCATTACGTGTACCAACAATCACAGGTTCAGTTACAGAATTAGTAGTAACATTGGACAAAGAAGTAACAGCAGACGAAGTAAATGCAGCTGTTAAGAAAGTAACAGAAGGCAACCAATCATTTGGTTACAATGCAGATGAAATCGTATCAAGCGACATCATCGGTACATCATTTGGTTCAGTATTTGACCCATCACAAACACAAGTTGTTGGTAAAGGTGACGGTCAAGTTGTTAAAGTTGCTTCATGGTATGACAATGAATCAGGCTTTACAGCTCAAATGATCCGTACATTAGAAAAATTTGCAAGCATGCTTTAAGATAAAGCTTGTTAGTAAGTTTT
>NZ_JBSJYT010000021.1:0-905 GCF_053711055.1 Ligilactobacillus sp. LYQ135
ATCACTTCACTACTTTAATTTCGTTCCCCATCACAACTTGTCGTTATGCATGAAAGCATTTGACTCTCACACCGACTTGTTGCTTGGACGCACATTTCCGATCGTGCGCATCTCTAGCCTCCTGCGTCCCTCCATCGTTCAAACAAAAATTAATAGTACAGGAATCTCAACCTGTTATCCATCGCTTACGCCTCTCGGCCTCAGCTTAGGTCCCGACTAACCCTGGGCGGACGAGCCTTCCCCAGGAAACCTTAGTCATTCGGTGGATTAGATTCTCACTAATCTTTCGCTACTCATACCGGCATTCTCACTTCTAAGCGCTCCACTGGTCCTTACGGTCCAACTTCGTTGCCCTTAGAACGCTCTCCTACCATGCACTACGTGCATCCACGATTTCGGTAATGTGTTTAGCCCCGTTACATTTTCGGCGCAGGATCACTCGACTAGTGAGCTATTACGCACTCTTTGAATGGTGGCTGCTTCTAAGCCAACATCCTAGTTGTCTATGCAATCCCACATCCTTTTCCACTTAACACATATTTAGGGACCTTAATCGGTGGTCTGGGCTGTTTCCCTTTCGACTACGGATCTTATCACTCGCAGTCTGACTCCCGGATATAGATCTGTGGCATTCGGAGTTTATCTGAATTCAGTAACTCTTGATGAGCCCCTAGTCCAAACAGTGCTCTACCTCCACGATCCTTTACTCCGAGGCTAGCCCTAAAGCTATTTCGGAGAGAACCAGCTATCTCCAAGTTCGTTTGGAATTTCACCGCTACCCACACCTCATCCTAGCATTTTTCAACATACACAGGTTCGGTCCTCCAGTGCGTTTTACCGCACCTTCAACCTGGACATGGGTAGGTCACCTGGTTTCGGGTCTACACCTACATACTGAAACGCCC
>NZ_JBSJYT010000022.1:0-789 GCF_053711055.1 Ligilactobacillus sp. LYQ135
TTTCAGACTCGCTTTCGCTGCGGCTCCGGTCTTTCCACCTTAACCTCGCATGCAAGCGTAACTCGCCGGTTCATTCTACAAAAGGCACGCCATCACTCGTTAACGAGCTTTGACTACTTGTAGGCACATGGTTTCAGGAACTCTTTCACTCCCCTCCCGGGGTGCTTTTCACCTTTCCCTCACGGTACTGGTTCACTATCGGTCACTAGGTAGTATTTAGCCTTGGGAGATGGTCCTCCCGGATTCCGACGGAGTTTCACGTGTTCCGCCGTACTCAGGATCCTGAACTGAGGAAACGAAGTTTCGTTTACAGGACTATCACCTTCTCTGGTTGATCTTCCCAGATCATTCAACTACTTCATTTCTTGGTAACTCAAATGTTCAGTCCTACAACCCCAAAAAGCAAGCTTTTTGGTTTGGGCTTTTCCCATTTCGCTCGCCGCTACTGTGGGAATCGAATTTCTTTCTCTTCCTGCGGGTACTTAGATGTTTCAGTTCCCCGCGTCTACCTTCTACTAAGCTATGAATTCACTTAGTGATGAAACCTATGGTTTCAGGTTTCCCCATTCGGAAATCTCCGGATCATTGCTTACTTACAGCTCCCCGAAGCATATCGCAGTTAGTCACGTCCTTCATCGGCTCCTAGTGCCAAGGCATCCACCATGCGCCCTTAATAACTTAACCTCAACTGTTGTTCAGTTGGTTATGAGTTTAGCGAATAAGAACTTTGATTCTTGTTAAAACTCTTAAAAACGCGGTGTTCTCGGTTATTAAGAAATAAATCAATAT
>NZ_JBSJYT010000023.1:0-534 GCF_053711055.1 Ligilactobacillus sp. LYQ135
TGTTGTTCAGCGATAAAGCATTGATAGTAACGAGTTTTCCGTTCGGCAAAAGTGACAATCACTTTACGCCCACCCCGCCGGGGAACGACACAATCAACTTCCCAATGACCAAAATATTTACGCTGATTGATCGTTTTAGGTCGTTTTTCAATTAAGATGCGGCGTTGACGTGCTAACACCCGTTGTTCCTCCACGCCTTCTTGTTGCTGTTGTTTCCGCGCTTGCTGTTTTAATTTCCGCATACTATCCGATAAACGTTTTGGATTATGACGCTCATGTAAGGGATTATTCAAGTCCATTAAACTAACATTCGGAATCCGTCCGGCTTTAATCCAAGTATAAATAGTTTGATGACTAACTTTAACTTCGGGACAACGTTGCGCAATCGCCCGCGGTGACCAATGATGATTTAAAATCTTATCGGCAATCACTTCTCCCTGTTTAACCGTATATTTATCTGCTCGGGGTAAAGTTTTACTTTCCTGACGCTGATCCGCTAACGCTTGAGCTAAACTAGCATCGTAGTGATAATTA